>CAZZFZ010000052.1:8555-17555 GCA_964653835.1 uncultured Anaerolineales bacterium | reverse complement strand
GTGATTTCGAGCAGCCCCATCAGCGCGGCGCGGGCCTGATGAGTCTCAACGATCAGTTCGCCGTCGCTGCGGGAGATGGATTTCACCGCGGGGTGCTCGGCGCCGCGCTGCATCACGGTCTCAATACGTCCATTGTGCAACCCCAGGCGGATGATACCTCCGCCCAGACTATCAATCAGCGCCTTGGGCGTGTCGAGGGCGATGATTTTCCCCTGATCCATGATGGCAACCCGGTCACACAGGCGTTGGGCCTCTTCCATATAGTGAGTGGTATACAGGATAGTTAGCCCAGCCTGATTGAGAGCCTCCACGCTCTCAAAAATAGCATTTCGGCTTTGCGGGTCTACTCCGACGGTTGGCTCATCGACGAAGAGAATCTCCGGCTCGTGGAGTAAGCCAGCAGCGATGTTAACGCGCCGTTTCATCCCCCCAGAGTAGGTTTCAATCGCCTCGCGAGCGCGATCACGCAGCCCAACCATCTCCAGCACCGCGTCCACGCGTTGCTTGAGTCGGTTGCCACGCAGCCCGTAGATGCGACCAAAGAAGGTTAGGTTATCGTAGGCCGAGAGCGAGGGATACAACGCCAGTTCCTGGGGAACCAGCCCCAGCTTCTCCTTCGCCGTGTTGTTCTCCGGGGAAAGCGACACCCCATCCACCCAAACGCTCCCCTTCGTCGGCGTCAGCAAACCGGTGAGCATGGAAATGGTGGTGGTCTTCCCCGCGCCGTTGGGGCCGAGCAGGCCGAAGATTTCGCCGCGGCCAATTTCGAACGAAACGCCGCGCACGGCGCGTATCTGCCCGTAAATCTTGTGCAAATCTTGCGCGATGAGGATAGGGTCTGGCATGGTTGGCTCCTTATTATTGATCTGGGCACGACTATACCGCCCCCCTGGTCATGTCGCCCAGTGCCGGAGGTCATTATGGCGGTCACCTCATCACTGCGCCGCGATAGAAAACTGACCGCCGACGGCTGTCAGCGGTCAGTGATTAAATGGCTGGCTTCAGAAAAACAGAATATGTCCCCCACGACGATAGCCTTCCGCTATCCACCCAGGAGAAAAGCGACAATCCACTGCGCCAGGCGGCGATTATCCGGAACACCGTTTTGCAGGGAAAGCCTGGCCGATTTATAAAGCTCCGACGAGAAAATTTCCCTGCGCGCCTCGATGATTTCCTCCATCATCTCAGCGGTGAACTCTGGATGCCCTTGAATCCCCAGCACGCGATCATCCAGGACGAAGAACAAATTGGGGCAGAAATCGTTTCCCCCCAGCAATTCCGCCCCCGGCGGCAGTTGAACGACCTGATCCTGATGGACAAAGTGCAGCGCGCATTGCGGCGGTGCGGCAGACATCCACGCTTTTGACGCATAGATCTCAAAGGTCTTCAACCCCAACCCCCAACCCTTCTCTGACTTTTCACAGCGTCCGCCCAGGGCGTGCGCCAGAATCTGATGTCCAAAGCAGATACCTACCAGCTTTCTTTCGGCCTGGTAAGCCTCGCGAATGAAAGCCATCAGGTCAGCGATCCATTCGTCCGGGTCATAAGCCCCCCTGGGGCTGCCGGTGATAAGATAGGCGTCACAGTCATCCACCGAAGCGGGAAACTGACCGCGGGCCACATCGTATCCCTGATAGGTGAAGGGAGGCTGCGCCTGTTCTAAGAATCCGATATAGACATCAACCGGGCCGCCCTTCCAGTTGGGCGCATCCCAGTCTGGTGGAAACGCGTTCAGAATACCTATTTTCATAGAAATACCTTTTTCCTTCATGGTTACAGTTTCCCTGACTCCATCGCTGTCAATAAGGCCATGGTTTTGTGCAATGGGTCAGCAGCCACGCTTTGGGCGACGGTCTCCGCCTGGCGCTGGGCTTCCGCCTGAACTTCAGCCTCGTCCATCGTCAACACCTGACGTTCCCGCATGAGGATTCGCCCGCCAACCATCACGGTCTGGACTTCGTGGCCGCTGGCCGCGTAGACCAGATTGGGGACAATCGTGCGGATGGGGGCATCGAGCACAGGCGTCAGGTTTGGTGCACTCAGGTCCACAATAATTAAGTCGGCCTGCTTCCCGGGTTCGAGCGAGCCGATCTGATCCCCCAGGCCGATGGCTTGCGCCCCCTCGATAGTCGCCATACGCAGCACTTCCCAGGCGGGCATGACCTCGGGATCGCGCTCCTTGATTTTGTTGAACAGAGCGGTCAACTTCATTTCGTTGAAGATGTTGTTGCAGTTATTCCCCGCAGCCTGGTCCGAACCCAGAGCGACCAGCCCGCCAGCCTGACGGAAGCGACGCGCTGGCGGCACAATGCCGTCAATAATGCCAATGCTGCCAGAACACAGCACCATGCGCGCGCCGCTCTCCGCGATGAGCACGGTTTCCTCATCGCTGGCTTCGGTGAGGTGAACGGCCAAAAGCTGTTCATCCAGATAGCCCAACTCATCCAGGTAGCGCGGTGTGCGCTTGCCGTAACGTTTGAGCATCTGGTCGATCTCACGGTCACCCTGGGCGACGTGCATGTGGATCATCACCCCAGCGCTCTCAGCCAGTCGCTTGACCTGTAACAGTTGATCGCGAGGCAACATATCCGGCGCCTGCGGCCCCATCATGGTGGTGATCCGCCCGTCCGCCGCGCCGTGCCAATCGCGGATAAACGCCAGAGCGTCGTCAATCGCCCGTTGGCCAGCGCGCTCGTCCAGCGGGTACAGCTCGCCAATCGCCCATCCTGCCATCCCGCCCGGCGGCAGAGCGTTGATGGTCGGCGTCAGCACGGCGCGCACGCCCGCCGCCTCAAAGACCTCCCCCCAGCCGGGATAAGGCCGGGTGAAATCCACCAGCGTGGTGGTGCCCGCTTTGAGGGCCTCCAACACGTTGAGGCGCGTGCCCGCCAATGCCGCCTCGGGGGTGACGTACTTCGCATAGGGCGCCAGCGCGGCCTGCATCCAATGACGTACATCCTGGGCGACGCCGCGCACCACCGCCCAGGGCGTGTGCATGTGGGCGTCAATCAAACCGGGCAGCACCGCGCAGCCGCGGGCGTTGATGGTCTCTGCGGTTTGATAGCGGGACTCCAGATCGGGGGTAGTCCCCACATCAAGGATGCATCCCCCCCGAACAGCCACCGCGCCATCCGGCACATAGCCAACGCCTTCTCCGTGCATAGTCAGCAAGTGGCCGTGGACGATGAGAATATCTGCTGGTTCAGGCATGCTGGTCCTCTCCTCGGGTTCAAAGGTGATTAATTCTAACCTGAGTTCGGGATACGGCGATGACGCCCGCACAGGTAGGCCGCGCCCTTCGATACACACTTCGCAATTGCTCAGTGTGACTCAGGACACTCACAATATCCAGGAAAACGCATTCCTGAGTAGCGCCGCGAGGCGCATATCGAAGGGAGCGCGAGTCGCCATCCGCTTATCCCAGATTCAGGCTAATTCTAGCACGCAGGCCGGGTTATCTGGCAGAACGTAAAAACCTTGTCACCCCCAAGATTCGGCGTAAACTTCTACATAGCACACTTTCACAACAGGAGGTTTGATCATGCCCAAGCTGACGATTGAAGGCGTAGGAACAGTGGAAGTCGCCCAGGGCACGCGCCTGGTCAACGCCCTGAAAGACCACGGCGGTGATCCGCTCCACCGCTGCGGCGGGAACGCCCGTTGCACCACCTGCCGTGTGGAATTCCTCGCCGGTGAACCGGAGAAGATGACCCAGGCGGAAAAAGACAAGCTCGAATCCCAGGGCAACCTGGGCAAATTTCGTCTTTCCTGCCAGTGCCTGGTGGAAGCGGATATGCACGTGCGCGTGCTCAACCCCTTCAGCGCCAGCGGGCTGGATGACCCCGGCCCTCGCCCGGATGACGAAATCCATCCTCAACCGGTGGTCTGGACTCGGCGCTAAAGCGCACCTGTGATAAGATAATGACGCGAAAATGAACAGGGCTACCCGCTTTCGTGGGCAGCCTCCATCAGAGCACCTACCAGACTGGAGGCCCTATGCAACCCGACCTGACGCAAGAAATCCTCGAACTCGTCCGGCGGACGGCGACCGACCTGCCGCCGGATATTGAAAAGAAACTGTTGGCCTCGCTGGAGCAAGAAACCCCCGGTACGGCGGCCTACGATGCACTCAAGACGATCACCGAGAACATCCGCCTGGCGCGGGAGAATTCCACGCCCATCTGCCAGGATACCGGCACGCCGCTTTTCTACGTCCACTACCCCGAGGGGTGGAGCACGCGCAAACTGCGGGCACAAATCCAGGAGGCCGTCCGTCAGGCGACGGCGAAGAACTACCTGCGTCCCAACTCGGTGAACGCCATCACCGGAAAAAACACCGGCGATAACAGCGGAGACGAGCACTACCCCACCATCCACTTCGAGGAGGTGGACGCCGATCAACCTCTGACCATCGAGTTGATGCTCAAAGGCGGCGGCTGCGAGAACGTGGGCGCACAATACAAACTACCCGATAACCGCCTGGGAGCCGGGCGCGATCTCGAAGGCGTGCGCAAAGTCGTGCTGGACGCCGTCGTCCAGGCCCAGGGGAAGGGCTGCGCCCCCGGCGCGCTGGGCGTTGCCATCGGTGGTGACCGCGGCTCTTCCTACCTGGCTTCCAAAGAGACCTTGCTGCGCCCGCTGGATGATGCCAACAGCGACCCACAGCTCGCCGACCTGGAGGAGCGCATCACCGAAGAGGCCAACCAGCTCGGCATCGGGCCGATGGGCTTCGGCGGCAAGACGACCGTCCTGAGCACCAAAATCAAGGGACTGCACCGCCTCCCGGCCAGCTACTTCGTCTCCGTTTCCTATATGTGCTGGGCCTACCGCCGCCGCAAAATGGTGGTGGCGGACGGACAGGTTAGCTATTCGTAAGCATCTTTCTAATACCACAAAGGGCACGAAGGCGCACAAAGTTATTTCCCTCTTTGTGCATCCTGGTGTCCTTTGTGGTTTTAATCCGCCATGCACAACCCTCACCGCCGCCTGTTCATCCTGGCGGCCCTCTTCCTGGCATTTTACGCCCTGGCGTTGACGCTCTCCCCCGCGGTGCGCGCCCGCTCCTGGGATGCCGATTTGCGTTGGGCACACTGGCTGGGATACATCGTCTGGCTGGGGGGCTTTGCCCTGGCCCAACGCGCCCTAGCCCGACATCTCCCTTATAGCGATTCGCTGCTGCTCCCGCTGATCGCCCTGTTGAGCGGGTGGGGGCTGCTCTCCATCTGGCGGCTGACGCCCTTCTACGGCCTGCGCCAGACCATCTGGCTGGCCGTCGCCCTGGGCGCGCTGATCCTCGGCCTGCGGCTGACCGACCCCATCGCCGCGCTGCGCCGCTATAAATACCTCTGGCTGACCGGCGGCCTTGCCCTGACCGCGCTCACTCTGATCTTCGGCACCAACCCGCTGGGCTACGGGCCGCGCCTGTGGCTGGGATGCTGCGGCGTTTTCCTGCAACCTTCCGAACCACTCAAACTGCTGTTGATTATCTATCTGGCGGCCTACTTCGCTGATCGACCGCCGCGCGGGAACGGCCTCTCCGCCCTGCCGGTGCTGATCCCCACCCTGGTGATGACCGGCCTGGCCCTGCTGCTGCTGCTCGCCCAGCGCGATCTGGGCACGGCTTCGCTGTTCATCTTCATCTTCACCGGCATGGTCTTCGTCGTCACCGGCTGGCGGCTCATCCCCCTGCTGGGCGCGCTGGGCCTGATGGGGGCCGGGCTGGCCGGTTACATCCTCTTCGACGTGGTACGCCTGCGCGTGGATGCCTGGCTCAACCCCTGGCTGGACCCCAGCGGGCGTTCCTATCAAATTGTACAATCGCTGATCTCCGTCGCCAACGGGGGGCTGTTCGGGCGCGGCCCTGGCCTTGGTACGCCTGGCTTCGTCCCCGTGGCCCACTCCGATTTCATCTTCGCCGCCATCGCAGAGGAGAGCGGTCTGCTCGGCGCGCTGGGGTTGCTGCTGGCGCTGGCCTTGCTGGCGCATCGCGGCCTGCGCATCGCCAGGCGCGCCGCCGCGCCTTTCCCACGTTACCTGGCCGCCGGTCTGATCGCCTACCTGATCGCCCAAAGCGTGCTCATCATCGGCGGCAACCTGCGCCTGCTGCCGCTCACCGGCGTCACCCTGCCGTTCGTCTCCTACGGCGGCTCGTCGCTGGTGACATCGTTCCTGGCGGTGCTCATTCTGCTGCACGTCAGTCAGCGGACGGCGGACAGCAGACAACAAACAGCGGTCCATCGTCCGCGGTCGGCGGTCTACATCACCCCGCTTGCCGCCGCGCTCCTCGCCACCCTCGCAGCCGCCGCCCTCACCGCCGGCTGGTGGGGTTTCGTGCGCGGCCCGGCCCTGCTCACCCGCAGCGATAACCCCCGCCGCGCCCTGGCCGATCGCAGCGTGCCGCGCGGCGCGATCCTCGACCGCCACAACACACCGCTGGTGGAAACCGTCGGCGCTCCCGGTGAGTTCACCCGCCGCGTCCTCACGCCGCAGCTCGGCCCCGTGCTGGGCTACAATCACGCCGTCTACGGCGAAACTGGCGTGGAGGCCGGGCTGGACACCTATCTACGCGGGCTGGCGGGTAATGATCCGCTCACCATCTGGTGGCACCACCTGCTCTACGGCCAGCCGCCCCCCGGCGTGGACGTCCGCCTGACGCTGGATTTGCAGGTTCAGGCCATCGCCGACGAAATGCTCGCCGAGGCCCGCGGCGCGCTGGTACTGCTCGACGCCGCCAACGGCGACGTGCTGGCGATGAGTTCACACCCCGGCTACGACCCCAATCTACTCGATGACCTCTGGGAAACGCTAATCCAGGCGGACGACGCCCCTCTGCTCAACCGCGCCGTGCAGGGGCGCTATCCTGCCGGGGGCCTGTGGCAGCGCCTGGCCCCGGAGGGAAATCCCGTCTCCTGGCCGGATCCCCCGCCCCTGCGCCTGCCCGGAGGGGAAACGCGTCCCCTGGGGGAGACGGCCAGCCCGCTGGATGTCGCCCTGGTGGCCGCCGCGCTGACCGCCAACGGGACGCGCCCCGCGCCGCGCCTGGCGCAGGCGTACCACAACCCCGCGCAGGGATGGATTCTGCTGCCCCCCCTCGGCGCGCCAGCCGACCTGGATGGGCTGGCCGACCCGCACACTTACGCCGAAGAGGGCGCGGACACCTGGGGCTTCGCCCTCACCCTGGGGGATGAAGGGCTGACCTGGTACGTCGGCGGCACACTCCCCGGCAGCGACGGCCCGGCCTACGCCCTCGCCCTGGCCCTGGAAACCGCCGACCCCGAACTGGCGGAGCGCATTGGGGCCGCGGTTCTGCAGGCCGCGCGGGGAGATTGATTCTCTACGTCACCGCCAGGCGCTCCTCGGAATAATCTTCAAATTCCCCCGTCTCCACAATCTCGCGCATGCGCTGCATGGCGCGGTAAATCTCCTCGTAGCTATTGTATAACGGCGCGACCCCCAGGCGGATGTTATCCGGCGTGCGAAAATCGGGGATCACGCGCACGCCCTGCCCCTCAATCAGCGCCCGGTTGATGCGGTAGGCTTCCGGATGGCGCAGGGAGACGTGCGAGCCGCGCTGCTCCACAGCGCGCGGCGACCCCAGCGAAAAGCCCAGCGGGTAAAGCCATTGCTCTGCCAGGTAAATCAAATACTCCGTCTGGCGGACGCTCTTGGCGCGCAGCCGTTCAATCCCGGCCTGATGGAACAGCTCCAGCCCGGGGGCCAGGGCGACCATCGAGAGCACCGGCACAGTCCCCACCCGAAAGCGCGAGATATCCGCCGCGGGGGTGAACTCCAGCTCAAAATCGAAGGGGCGCGCTGCCGCGAACCATCCCCACAATGGAGAACGCAACTCCGCCTGCAAATCATCCCGCACGTAGATGAACGCCGGCGATCCCGGTCCGCCATTAAGATACTTGTAGGTACAGCCCACCGCCAGGTCTACATCCCAGTCATTCAGCGCCAGCGGCACCGCGCCGACCGAGTGGCACAAATCCCACAACACCAGCGCCCCGGCCTGATGCGCCTGCGCAGTCACGGCACGCATATCGTACATAAAAGCGCTCTTAAAGGCCACGTGCGTCAGGCAGAGCAGGGCAGTGTCCTCATCCAGCGCCGCGGTCACGTCGTCAGGGTGAATGCTGACCCCATCGCGCGAGGGAATCAGCTCCAGGCGGTAATCATCCCCCAGCAGGTCAATGATGCCTTGCAAGATGTAGAGATCGGTAGGGAAGTTGAACACATCGCTGACGATCTTACGCCGCCCAGGGCGGGCGCGCAGCGCCGCGGTCGCCAGCTTAAACAGGTTGATCGAGGTCGCCTCAGAGACCAGCACCTCCTGCGGGCGCGCCCCGATCAGCGGGGCGATCCGCTCGCCCAGTTGACGCGGCAGGTGAATCCAGCCGTCGTTCCAGCCGCGGATCAGCCGCTCCCCCCATTGACGCTCCACCGCGTCGCGCAGCGTCTCCACAGCCTGCCGGGGCAGCCGCCCCAGCGAGTTGCCGTCCAGGTAAATCAGATCGGGGTCGGCGATCACAAACGCCTGGCGAAAAGCTGCCAGTTCATCTTCCACATCCAGTTGACGCGCCAGCGCCGGGTCGGTATTAAATTGCATGGCCACCTCTTTCTTCACCACGAAAGGCACAGAGAGGCTCAAAGAAAATCCTTAGTGGCCCTTTGTGGTGCAACCTGATACTCGACATTCACGTTACGTCATCGTTTATTATTACGCCCATGAAGTATACCGTAAAGCAACTCGCTGATCTGGCAGGTGTCACCCGGCGCACGTTGCATTACTACGACGAAATCGGACTACTCAAGCCAACCATGCAAGGGCGCAATCGCTATCGCTATTACGATGAGGACGCCTTGCTGCGCTTGCAGCAAATCCTTTTCTACCGCGAGCTGGCACGCCCACCTGCGCTATTTCTACGAACCCACCCCCGCCATGCTGCGCGGCCTGGGGCAGATGTACGCCGACAGCCCCGATTTCCGCGCCCGCTTTGA
>CAZZFZ010000052.1:0-8455 GCA_964653835.1 uncultured Anaerolineales bacterium | reverse complement strand
TGCGCGGCCTGGGGCAGATGTACGCCGACAGCCCCGATTTCCGCGCCCGCTTTGAGGCCCTGCATCCCGATCTACCGGACTTCCTCCACGACGTTATTCAGATTTATTGCCAGGGGCTTTAAACTTTCCGACCTCCCACAGGTTTTGAACCTGCGGGAGGTCTGGAATTGGCACTTTTTACAACTTTTTGACATCTTCCTCACACACGCTTGATGCAGGGATTGTATGATGACCCTATCAATTCGAGATTGAAGGAGGATGTCATGTCCATCAAACGCTTGTTGAAACCAGCTCTGGTGCTTTCCCTGCTCGCCGCGCTGACCCTGCCGGGGCTGGCGCTGGCCGCCTCAGGGAACGGAAACGGTGCGCTGCGCGCCTGGGGGAACGGGGTCGGCGTGGTGCGCGGGAACGGCAGCATGACCGTCAGCGGGAACGGCAGCCTGTGGGTGCAGGATAACGCTGGCGACATGCAGATTTACATTCAGGGAGAAGGCGTGCGCGAGGACCTCGGCGACGGCTGGACGCTCTACAGCGGCTTTGACGGGACCGCTACCATCTCCGGCAGCGAGGTCACCGTCGCCATCGCCGGCGACCACATCCGCATGTACGCTCGCGGCGCCGGGCATTTCGCCCTGCGCGGCGAGGGCGGGTACCGCACATCCGGCGACGGTTGGACGATGGATGTCGCCTTGCTGGATGCCGTGCCGGGCGCGGCGGTCGCGCAGCCGTAGTAGTAATCTACACATCCTCCCGCAGGTTCTAAACCTATGGGAGGATGTTTTTTTAACGCACGCGCAGGAACTTGCGCTTGCCCACCCGCAGTACGCCGGGGCCGGGGAAGGGGGCGTGGGGGTCGGTCAGTTTTGCGCCGTCCAAGCTGACGGCGTTTTGCTGAATCAGCCGCCGCCCCTCGCTGTTGCTACTCACCAGCCCCCCAGCGCGCAGCACCTCCAGCACCGTTTGCCCGGCCTGAAGCGCGTATTCGGGCATCTCCTCCGGCACATCGCCCTGCTGGAAAACGCGAATGAAAGCCGCCTCCGCTTGCTGCGCCGCTTCCGGGCTGTGGTAGATCGAGACGATCTCGCGGGCCAGCATCATCTTGACATCGCGCGGGTGCGCTTTCCCGGCGGCCAGGTCGGCCTCGATTTGCTCGATCTCAGCAGGAGTCAGGCGGGTCACCAGGCGGAAGTAATCGCCCATCGCCTTATCCGGGATGCTCATCACCTTGCCGTACATATCCTCCGGTGTTGAGAGTAGCGGGATGTGGTTGCCCAGCGACTTGCTCATCTTGACCTCGCCGTCGGTGCCGGGCAGAATCCCCAGGATGATGCCGATGTTGGGCTTGACTCCCTTGAAGCTCATCAGCTTGCGCGCCGCGGTGACGATGTTGAACAACTGGTCGGTGCCGCCCACCTGCACGTCGGTGCGCAGCGCGTAGGCGTCGTACCCCTGCATGATGGCGTAGAATGTCTCATGCAGGTAGATCGGGTCGCCCTTCTCCCAGCGCAGGCGGAAGTTCTCGCGCGTCAGGAACTGCTGAATGGTGAAGTTCGAGGCCAGCTCGATCAGCTCGGCGAAGGTGAGCTTCGAGAGCCAGTCGGCGTTGTAGACGATGCGCGTTTTCTCCGGGTCGAGGATTTTGTAAGCCTGCTCGGCGTAGGTGCGGGCGTTGCGCTCCACGTCCTCCGGGGTCAGCCGCGGGCGCAGCACGTCCTTATCAGAGGGGTCGCCGATCAACGAGGTATAATTGCCCACCACAAAGGTGACCTCGTGCCCCAGCTCCTGAAACTGACGCAGTTTCCGCATGGGGACGGTGTGCCCCAGGTGCAGATCGGAAGTGCGCGGGTCGAAGCCGCAATACACTTTCAGCGGGCGGTCTTCTTTCTCGGCCTCGATCAACCGCTGGCGCAGCTCGTTGGCCATCGCCTGCTTCAATTGCTCATCGCCATATTCGGTCCCCTGCATCAACAGGGCGACCTGCTCATCAATGGTCATCTTGCTCATAGCGGCCTCCAAAAAAGTTCACCAAACAAAATGCGCCCTCATCGGGAGAGAGCGCATGTAGGGACGCGACGGTCAGGCCCCGCCCCTACGGGCGGGCGTAATACTGCACATCGTCCTGCTGACGGCTTTCCTGCAACCCTGCGGCGCGGACGATCTCTTTTAGGATTCGCTCACCCTCCAGGAAACCCGTCCGCCCCTTGAGTTCATCGCGCGCCCACACCTCGCCCAGGGTGCGAAAAACGAATCCATCCTTTTCGCCGCGCACCTGCACACGCCGACCCAGGGAGGTATCGGCCACGCGCACTTCCCGGATATCATCCCAGGAGAGGGAAACATTCCGCAGACCGTTGCGGAAGCGCACCCCATCGGGATGCAGCATGAGAACGGTGTGACGATCCATCCAGTTCCCCAGGCTGATGCTGGCGGCGGATAGGGTGAGCAGCCCGGCCAGCAGAACGCCCGTCAACGGCAGGCGCGCGCCAAGGGCGAAAAGGACACCCAGCACGGCCAGCGCGACCAGCGCCAGCCCCCAGGCGATCCACTCCCCGCGGCGGGGGATTAACTCCGGGTGAAATTCGCGCCGTGACTGCATGGGCGTTATTATACCCCTAATCGGGGCGGTCGTGGATCGGCATCATGAACACCGGGCGTGTGGTGTTGGCGACCACCCGCTGCGCCTCGCTGCCGAGCAAGAAGAGATCAAAACCGCCGCGCCCGCGCGAGGTGTTCATAATCAAGTCTACGTCTTCTTCATCGGCCACGCGGACGATGGTGCGCGCCGGCAGCGAACCGGTGACGCGGATGCGCACCCGGGTGCCACTCTCGCTGAGCGAGCGCGCCACCGCCTCCAGGAAATTGCGCATGCTGGCCTCTGCGCGCTCGCGGATGACCTTGATGATCTCCGCAGGGGCGTGATAATCTTCCGGCTCGGGTACCGCCGGGACAGAGAGCAAAATCAGCTCGCTGTTGAAGGTCTGCGCCAGGGCGCGGGCATAGGGAAGAACCCGCTCCGAGTAGATCGAACCATCCAGCGCCACCAGAATGCGTTCCAGGCGAGGAGGGCGCGCCTCACCGGTTTCGGGAATCTGGATCAACAACAGGGGCTGGCTGATCTTTTGAACCAGCTTGCGGGAGACGCCGCCGCTCAGCCAGTGCATCTGCCCGGATTTTCCCCGCGTGGTCGTCACCACCAGGTCCACCCGCCGCTCGTGGGTCAAGCCTCGCGTGGCATCGGCGATGAAGCCGGGGCGAATGGCAATTTCCGCGGAGATCCCTTCCGCCTGTAAGTTTTGCAGCACTCCCTCCAGGTATTCCTGCCGTTCCCGGCACGTGGCCTCATAGCGGGCCTGCAATTCGGATGTGTGATTCTTGACCGCGGAGAGCAGGATGAGATTCGCGCCGGTTGCCCGGCAGATCAGCCCTGCCCAGGGCAAGGCGCCCTCAGCGTAGGCGGAGCCATCAAGAAGGACGGCGACCGAACGAAATTCGATCTGCTTCTCGCGCCAGCGACTTTTTTGAATCGGGTCCGGCTCCCAGCGCAGGTCATCCAACGAAGCCACCTTTTTGACCTCAAAGGCCTTACCGGCCGGATCCATCTGCCCGAAGCCAAAACCGGCCAGTTGAGCCGCATCCAACCGACCGAGGTAATCCATCACCGCGCTCGGCGCGCCCAGGTGCGCCCTCGAGTAGGAGAAAAGCGTGTACAACAATGGGATGAAGAGCAAATACGTCCAGGCCCCCTCGGTAAAGCGCTCCAAAAAGATCACAATGGTCGCGCCGCTGGTTAGCGTAGCGGCGATCACCGTGCCCGCAATCAACGCCAGCTTGCTGAGCGAAAACGATTCACGCATCTGACGCACCAGCCGCTTGGTGACCGCCCAGCCGGTCATGCTCAGGAGCACGAATACTCCAGCGGCGTAAATTGCCAGGTAGGTCTCCTCGCTGGTGCCAAACAGCAGGAAACACACCGCCACGATGAACACTTCAACCCACACCGGCTTATCGGCGACCTGGAACCTGTTGCGCTGCCCCAGTGAAGGGGGCACATAACGCCGTTCGGAGAGGCCCAAAGCCAGGTTTTGCAACCCCTGGGCGCTGGCTGCCGAGGCCGACATCAACACCGCAATGCCAACCAGCGTCCCCAGATAGGGCAGGGGAGCGGGCAGCAGAGCATCCATCGTTTGGGTGAAAACGGAAACTTCCTCAATCGTAGGATCGGAGAGCTGGAAAATCACCGGGCCGACGATCAACATCGTTGCTGCGGTCGTCCCCATGATAATCAGCAGGCTGTTAAATGCTTTTTTGCCTTTTTCCTCCGGGTTTCCTTCGAAGGCGGCCACCATATTGGCGAAAACCTCGATACCGGTCATCACCGCCAGGATGCGCACGTACCCCCCCAGGGTGAAATGAAGATAACCAGGCTGGAAAGCGCGGAAATTGAAACTGGGCAGATGAAGGCCAAATTTGATCAGTGTGGCGAGGATCATCGCCCACAGGAGCAGCAGCACCCCCAGAGTGGCCGGGCCGAAGGCGCGCGCCGCCATCTTTGGCCCGCGGTTGACCAGCCAGCCGGTGAACACGCTCAACCCAATAGCGACCAGCGTGCGGTACTGCATACCCCAGATCAACTCGCGGTTGAGCACCGGCACGCGGTCGGCGATGAACGTGACCATCGCCGCCATGCTGACCAGAAACGTCAGCGTGTATTCGATGAACGTGATCCCGGCGTTGATCTTGGCCGCCCAGCCGCCGAACTCCTCCTCGCTTAACCCGCTGCCGCCGCTGCCATCAGTGACCCACTGCATCACCAGGCGGTACATCGCCGAAACTACCGCGATCGTGATCACCACCAGCCACACCGAAGCGCCAAAAGTGACCTGCGCCACGCCAGCAACGACGATCAACTTGAGAAAGGGGCCAAAGACATACAGCGGCGAGGTGGCAGGATCGCCTCCACCGGCCAGCGCCCCTTCAAAAGGGTTCTTCAATTTATGTGAGACGTGCGCCATGCAAAATTCCTTTCAAACAAGCAAAATCCCCTCCCATAACGTGCATGACAGGGGAGACGGAGGCGATCGACGCGCCAGAGAGATTATATCCTATTCTTGAAGACCAAGGACGGGGAACGGCAGACCGCGGTCCGCCGTCTGCGGTCAATGCTTCTAAATGTTCAGTTCAAGATAGGTTGAATCCTTTTCCCCCATCAACCCGACGACCAGGTGGTACATAGCGAACAGTTCCAGCGAAAACGGGAGATAGCCCCCATACCCTAACAGCGGCATCTCAAAGACGTGCCAGAAATCCACAAAGGGGACGCGGTAAATCCACTTGGGATACGAATAATAGTTCCACATCTCCCAGAAGAAGGCGGTGAGCAGCACGCCGCCCCACAGCGAGGCCACCGGACGCCAGTCGCCTCGCGCCAGGTCATCCAGCAGGCTGCGGTTCCCCAGATGCAGATTGGCGGCCTCCAGCAGGAAATACAAGCTCACCCACAGGAAGGGAAAGAAATAGCGCGGCCAGGCGAGCATCAGGGCCAGCATCACACATCCGAGGAGGAAAAAGATACCCTTCGTCCGCGGCGTGGGGTGGATTCTCGGCCCACGGGCGAAACGCTCCACCCAGGGGAAGCTGCGCATCAACTCCGCCGCGCCGAACACCGCTGGCATCACCGTGGAGAAAGCGATCGTCGCCAGCAGGCCGTATTCCAGATCGCTGAACAGCTCTCGTCCGACATAATACCAGTTGCCCAACCGGGCGTTGAACAGCTCAAACAACCACCACGCCGGCGCGGAAATAATAAATAAACCAACGTAGCGCCGCGGGTCACGCCGCAGCAACGAAGTGCCCCGACGGCGCAGCGACAGGGCGTCCACCGTCAGGCAGAACCCCAGCCACAGGGGGAAGAAGCCCCAATGCGTGCGCGGCCCCTCCAGTAGCCAGTTGAGCGGCCAGAAAACCGCGATCAACCCCAGGCCCAGCCAGCCGTGCAGGGCGAAGCCGGTCCTGGCGGCGCTCCTCTCGGTCATTCTCCCCCCTCACCACTGCCGTTGCGACGGAGGGCGCGCAGAAAATCGAGCGTGGTAGCCGCCATGCTGCGCCCACGTGACAACACGCGTTCCGCCAGATGACGGGCGCGCTCCAGGCGGATCAACGGCTCCTGCGGGCTGAGTTCGTACAATTCCACCAGAACGCCTTGTGCGCTCCTGGGGTGAATGAAGGCGATCTTTTTCCCACCCGTGCCGATGACCGGCCTCTCGTTGATTAACTCGATCCCTTGCGATTTCAGATTTTCCAACATCCCCTCGATGTCGTCCACCTCCAGGCAAATGTGGTGCATGCCCGGCCCGCGTTTGCGCAGGAACTTCGCCACGCCCGAATCCTCGCTGGTCGGGCGGACGAGTTCGACCTCGCTCTCCCCCGTGGGCAGGAAAGCGACCACAGATTCCTGGTCGGGAACGTCCTCGACGTGACTGAGTTCCAGCCCCAGCGCGTCGCGCCAGAACCCCAGAGCGGATTCGATATCTTCAACAACCAGCGCCACGTGGTCAATGCGTGTGATCTTTGGCATAAAAATCTCCTTGTAAGTGTTTACACCCACGTCAGGGGCTGATACTCGCCCCACACTTTGCGCAGCACGCCGCAGATCTCGCCCAGGGTGAGGTCGTTCTCCACGCACTCGATGAACAGCGGCATCAGGTTCTCATCGCCGCGGGCGGCGGATTCCAGCCGCAAGAGCAGCGCACTGACACGTGCGCCATCCCGCCGTTGGCGCAGCGCAGCCAGTCGGGCGCGCTGACCTTGCTCGATGGACGGGTCCACTTTTAGCGGCTCCAGGTCGATCTGCTCCTCGACCTGAAACTCGTTGACGCCGACCACAATTTGCTCGCCGCGCTCGACGGCCTGCTGATAGCGGTAGGCGGCATCCTGAATCTCGCCCTGGATGTAACCCTGCTCGATGGCCGCCAGCGCGCCGCCCATCTCGTCAATTTTCTGAATATAGGCTTCGGCGCGGCGCTCGATCTCATCAGTCAGGTGCTCGATCAGGTACGACCCCGCCAGCGGATCCACGCTGTCGGCCACGCCGGATTCGTAGGCGATGATCTGCTGGGTGCGCAGGGCAACGCGCACCGATTTCTCGGTGGGCAGCCACAGGGCCTCGTCCATGCTGTTGGTGTGCAGCGACTGCGTGCCACCCAGGACAGCAGCCAGGGCTTGCAGCGTGACGCGCACCACGTTGTTCTCCGGCTGCTGCGCGGTCAGGGTTGAGCCGCCCGTTTGCGTGTGGAAGCGCAGTTTCCACGAGCGCGGGTTTTTCGCCCCAAAGCGGTGACGCATGATCTTCGCCCACATGCGCCGCGCCGCCCGGAACTTGGCGATCTCCTCCAGGAAATTGTTGTGTGCGTTGAAGAAGAACGACAACTGGCGGGCGAAGCCGTCCACGTCCAGCCCGGCATCCAAAGCCGCCTGCACGTAGGCGATGCCGTTCGCCAGCGTGAAGGCGACCTCCTGTACGGCGGTGGAACCGGCCTCGCGGATGTGATAGCCGGAGATGGAAATTGTGTTCCAGCGCGGCACCTCGCGCTGACAGAACTGGAAGATATCGGTGATCAGGCGCATGGAAGGCCGCGGCGGGAAGATGTACGTCCCGCGGGCGATGTACTCCTTCAGAATGTCGTTCTGGATGGTGCCGCGCAACTTGCTGACCTCGGCCCCCTGACGTTTGGCGACGGCGATATACATCGCCAGCAGCACCGCCGCGGGGGCGTTGATGGTCATGCTGGTGGAGACGCGCTCGAGGGGAATCTCGCGAAAGAGGGTTTCCATATCTTCCAGCGAAGAGATGGAGACCCCCACCTTGCCAACCTCGCCCATCGCCATGGGGTCATCGGCGTCGTAGCCGATCTGCGTGGGTAAATCGAAGGCCACCGAGAGGCCGGTCTGCCCCTGCGCCAGCAGGTAGCGGTAACGGGCATTGGATTCCTCCGCGGTGGCGTACCCGGCGTACTGGCGCATCGTCCAGAAGCGCCCGCGGTACATGGTCGGCTGCACGCCGCGGGTGAAGGGATAATCCCCGGGGAAACCAAGCTGATCCTCATAATCGGGGTCGTCGTCCGGGGGCAGCATCACGCGCGGGAGCGGGATCCCCGAAGAGGTGGCGAATTCATCCTTGCGCTCCGGGAAGCGTTCCAGCACCGGCCGCAGGGTCTCTTCTTCCCATCGTTTACGCGCCGCATCCAACGTCATGAATCACCTCGCTGTTGTGGAATGGAATGCCCCCAGTATACTGCAAAGCGCTCTGCCGCCAAGTGTAATTGCTCACCATGGAGTCGCGAATCTGGCAGGTGATATACTTGGCTTCAACGAGACTTCCGAATTCTTGAAGGCTTCTGAAGTCTGGAAAGAGAGACAGCAAAAATGAAGATTTTATCGGTAGATATCGGCACCGGCA
>CAZZFZ010000051.1:0-17650 GCA_964653835.1 uncultured Anaerolineales bacterium | reverse complement strand
TTGTAGGGCCAGCGTCAGCCCGGCCAGGGCGCCAGTCAGTTCCACCAGCGCGTCGTTCAACCCCAGCACAACCGATCCGGCGTAGCGCAGCCGCTCCTCATCGAGCATCGCCAGCAGGGCTTCTTCGTGTTTGTTTTCCTCCTGAATCCAGGCCTCGACTTCGGGGACGGCTTCTTTGATTTCTGCGTAGTTCGCCTGCGCTTTTTCTTCGCCGCGCTCCATCAGTTTGATGCCGAAGGTGAAACCAAAAACGCGGCTGATCAGGTAGTACCACCAGACCTGCCAGCGGTTGGGGTGAATGTCTTTTTTTGTGTATTGCTGCCAGTCCCTGGCGTGGCGGCGTTCGTCCTCGGCAATTTGCAGGAGGATTTTCCTGTTTTCCTCGTCGGCCACGCGTTCGGCCAGCTTGCTGTAAATCTGGTATTCTGTGATCTCGATGCGTTGAAAGCGTTCAAGTGTGGCGAGGATTTCTGGAGTCAGGCTCATGAAGGGCTCCTTACTCGGAGGGGATGGCAATCCAAAGGATGAGATATGGCACCAGGCCGGGGATGCCGCCGGGGATCAGGGCGATCAGGAAGGCCAGGCGAAACCAGAACACGTTGACGCCGAAGAATTCGGCCAGGCCGCCGCACACGCCAGCGACCACGCGGTCGCGGCGTGAACGGCGCAGCTTGTTTTGGGTGGGGGTCATTTCGTCTCCAGGATGTACCCTTGCGGGCGGGTTATTCAGCCGGCAGCGGACTGGCCTCCGCGCCGCGGCACTCTTCTCGGTAGGTCAGCCACATGGCGCCCGCGCCCATCAGCGTCACCACCGCGGCGATCACACCGCCGAGGTAGGGGATGCCGTGCAGCAGCACATAAATCAGCAAGCCCAGGGCGAGCGTCCAGAATGGGGTTACTTCTTTGCCAGCAGCGACCTTGTTCAACAGCCATTCGCCGCCCCACGCGGCCAGCACCAGCTTGGAGCCGTATCCCACCAGCAGGCTGAACACAGCCAGCGTCAGGATCAGGCTGCTGAACCCGATACCAGAGGCAACGCCACTCAGCTTGCCCAGCGTGAGCATGCCGAGGGAGAGCACCACGGCCAGCAGGATGCCGGCGAGTACCGCCGCGCCAAGGTAGCCGACCAGGATGGTCATGAAGCCCCAGCTGATCGATGTGAGCGGTTGTTCTGCAGCGGTGCGTTTGACGCGGCCGAACAGATTGGGTAGTTTCCACAACGCCAGCGCGCCCAGCACCAGCAAAGTGACCAGCTCGCGCAGGCGATCCAACGCCCACAGCCCGGTGCGCATCGCGGGCGTGATCTTCACCTGGCCTTTCTCCGTTACCAGCTTGTGATAGACCACGCCGCCGCCGGGCGAGGTGGCGATGCCCTTGGCCTGTTCTACCGGGCTGGTGTATTCCACCACACCGCCGATCTCGGCGCTCTCGCGAATATGGATGCCGGGGCTGATCGGGAGCGGCGCGCCAGGAGCCATGTAAGGCATGGGCGTGTCTACTTCGTTTGGCGCGCCAATGTTGGCTTTGACGTCCCCGCCGACCGCACCGCTGATCTCCAGGGCGCCGCCAGCGACGTGCACGTCGCGTCCCACGCTTCCGCGCAACAGCGCCTGATAGCCCATAAAGGCGAGATCGCGCCCCAGGGAGGCCCCGTCGGCGAGGCGCAGCGAATAGCCCATGTAGTAAGCGTTGCGGCCGATCGCGCTCCCCGAACCGATCTCTATGCTGTTGGAGCCGCCGTACACGCTCCCGGTGACTTCTCCATTGATCACGATGAATTGCGCGCCGGTGAACAGGCTGCCGTTGATCGTGCCATTCACCGTCACCGTTTGCCCGAAGGCAAACACGTCGCCGTTGACGGTGCCGTCAATCACTACTCTCTGCCCACCGATGAAGAGATCGTCGTCCACAACCTCGTCCGCCGGGATCGTCCCGTCGTTGTCCAGTTCAAAGGCGCGCGCTTGCGTGGTCAGGCCGAAGGCCAGACCAAACCCCACTGAAAGCGCCAGCAGCCAGCGGAGAACAGATTTTGAGGTGATCATTTCTTGAGCCTCCTTGTGTGATTGGGTGAAATGGATTCTCAAGATCATATACGTAGAGTGCCTCAAACGGTTGCGTTAAACCAGGGTGACAGGGTCGCCCACGCGGATGCTGCCGGGTTGGAGCACGCGGGCGTACACGCGTGACCAGCCAGGGTATGTTTTTTCGGCCACGCGGCTGTAGTTTCCATCGGCGAAGAAGAGGCGGATGCTATGGCACGGAGCGGTGAAGCGGGTGATCTCGATCAACACTTCCTCGCCGAGCTGTAGGCGCATGCCGGGGGTGAGTTGGTCCCACTCCAACCTGGCGAGAGTCAGGTTTTCCCCCAGGGCGCCAGGAAACACGGGATGTCCCTCGGCCTGCAAGCCGAGGATTCGCTCCAGGGAATACAGGCACAGGGCGCGCTGCGGGCCGCCGTGGGCGTCAAGGTTGCGCTGGCGATCTCCGGCGATCCCTTCAAGGGTTACCTGCGCCTGGGCAAGCTGGGCGGCCAGTTTGGGGACACCGCCGCTGGAGATGTTGATTTGAAAGATGTGTGCCATATCACCTCAATTGCGACAGCACACCTGTTGCCAGGGCTTCCAACCCGTCGAGGTCGTCCAGGTTGAGCCATTGCAGCATCACCCGTTGCAGGCCGGCTTCGGCCAACTCGCCGAGTTGATCGACGATCTCGCCAGCCGTGCCGACTAGCAAACCGCGAGCGTGTAGCTCCTTGGGGTTGAGTCTGCCTTTGGTGCGCTCCTTAACCTTGCGCTTGACCTCGGCTTTATCGCGCCCGAACTCGATGCCCGTCATCATCGAGCGGCGCACCTCGGCGGGGTCGCGCCCCTGGGCCGTAATCAACCCGTCGAGTTCGGTGTTCAGGGAACGGAATTTCTCCGCCGGCAGGTAGATGGCGTTCCACTCATCCGCGAAGTGCGCCGCCAGTGGCAGCGTGCGTTTGCGTCCGTTGCCGCCGATCAGGATAGGCGGCCCGCCGGGGCGTGCAGGCCTCGGCAGCAGGATGGCGTCCTGGATGCGGTAATACCTTCCCTCAAAATTGGAGGGCGTGTCGCTGCGCAGCAGGCGGATGAGGATTTCCAGCGCCTCTTCGAAGCGTTGAAAACGTTGGGGCATATCGAGTAGCTCCCAGCCGTAGTTGGTGTGCTCGCGCTCCTGCCAGCCTGCACCCACCCCCAGGGTCAGGCGGCCGCCAGAAAGGTCGTCCACCGCCGAGGCCATGCGGACAGTCATCGTCGGGTCGCGGAAGGACATCGGCGTCACCAGCGGGCCGAACTCGATGCGCTCGGTGTGGCTCGCCAGCCAGGTCAGCGAAGTCCACAGTTCCAGCGATTCCTTGTCCGGCGGACTGGCGTTGGTGTAATGATCTGAGCGGTACAACCCGGCAAAGCCCAGGTCTTCAACGGCGCGGACAATACGCTGCCAGCGCGGCCAGGTGAGGCCGTTTTGCCCTTCAATCATGATGGCGACTTCAATCATCGTGTGCTCCTTTGGTTGGGGGTGTTCTGCCCTTGCATAGGATTATACCCGCTCTCGACGTGATAGAATGTCGGCATGAAATACCAGACCTTGATTTCCATTGATGACCTCGCCGCCCAGCTTGGCGACCCCGACTGGGTGGTGGTGGATTGCCGTTTCTGGCTGGACGACACCGAAAAGGGACGCCGCGATTACCGGCAGGCGCACATCCCGGGGGCGGTCTACGCTCATCTGGATGAAGACCTCTCTGCGCCGGTGAGGCCCGGCGAGACCGGGCGGCATCCGCTGCCCCCGGTGGACGAACTGGCGGCGCGCTTTGGCCGTTGGGGGATCGCCGATGGGGTGCAGGTGGTCGCGTATGATGACCGCGGCGGGGCGATCGCCGCCCGTTTGTGGTGGTTGCTGCGCTGGCTGGGGCACGATGACGTCGCCGTGCTGGATGGCGGATGGCCCTCCTGGGTGGCCGCCGGTCACCCCGTGGACGATGTCATCCCCATGCCGTCGCCGCGGACGTTTGAGCCGCGCCCGCGCCCGGAGATGCTGATCACTGCCGGGGAGGTCCTCCAGCGGGTGGATGACCCGGCTTTCCGGCTGATTGATTCGCGCGCCCCGGAGCGTTATCGCGGCGAGCAGGAGCCGCTCGACCCGGTGGCTGGTCACATCCCCGGCGCGGTGAATTATCACTTCATCCGCAACCTGACAGAGGATGAGTGTTTTGTGACCCGCCAGGTTTTGCGTCAGCGTTTCCTGGCTCTCCTGGATGACGTGCCGCCGGAGCAAGCCGTTTTCTATTGCGGCTCTGGCGTGACCGCCACTCATAATATCCTGGCGGTGACCCATGCCGGGCTGGGCACGCCGCGCCTGTACGCCGGCTCGTGGAGCCATTGGATCACCGACCCGGAGCGCCCGGTGGCAAAAGGCTGAGTTCCGGGCTGCCAGAGAGCCGTGTTACGGGAACGGCCAGAACTTCAGCGTGCCATCCCAGGAGACAGTGGCGATCTTTTCCCCGCCGGCGACGAAGTAGATGCTGTGAATGTTGTCTGTGTGCCCTTCCAGCGTGGTGAACAGCCTGCCGGTGCGCGCCTCCCAGATCAGCACCTTCTTGTACGTCCCTGCCAGCAGGTAGTCGCCGTTGGGCGAAAAGACCACGGTACTTATGCCGCCTATGTTCTCTTCGACCCCCTCCGGCGTTGCAAGATGATCGCCGGTCTGTGCGTCCCACAGTTCGGCGGTTGAGTTCCAGGCGACCGAGGCCAGCACCGCGCCGTCGGGGGAGAAAGCCACGTTCGTGACCTTGGATGTGTGCCCGTTCAGGGTATAGCGCACCTGGCGCGCCTGGAGGTCTTCCACGAGGATCGTCCCGTCGAGCAGTCCCGCGGCCAGCAGGTTGCCATCCGGCGAGAAGGCCGCGCTCTTGGCCCATCCGTCCAGGGTGTGCAGCCGGTCGCCAGTGTGTCCATCCCGCAGCACGATGATTTTGTCGTCTGACGCGGTTACCAGCCATTCCCCATCGGGCGAGTAGGCCACGATGTTGATTTCATCCTTGTGTTCCACAAGCGTGCGCCGGGCAGCCCCTTGCTGAACATCCCACAGGCGCACGGTGTGATCGTCCGTTCCGCCGCCCGAGGCCAGCGTGCTGCTATCGGGCGAGAAGGCCAGGGCGGTCACGGTATCTTTGTGCCCTGTCAGGGTGAAGAGCAATTCCCCGCTTTGCGTATCCCAGATATTGATGGTTTTGTCGGCGGACCCGGAAGCCAGCAGGCTGCCATCCGGCGAGAACGCCAAGGCGGTGACGGTGCCGCTGTGGCCTTCGAGGACGCGCAGCACCTCTTCCGATTGCGCGTCCCACAGGGTGACCCTGCCATCGCGGGTTCCTCCGGCCAGCGTGTCCCTCGCGGGGGAATAGGCGGCGCTGTAAATTGCGCCCACCGGGCTTTCGACGGTGTTCACTGCCTCGCCGGTCAGGGCGTCAATCGTGCTGATGTCTCCAGCCCTTGAGACCAGGTACAGAATCGCGCCGTCGGGCGAGAACACCGCGTGTGAGTTCTCCGCGGTGAGCAGAGGCTTGCCGCTGGCGGTATCCCACAGGATGAGCGCGCCGTCCCATGAACGCGTCGCCAAGCGGCTGCCATCGGCTGAAAAGAGGACTTGATCCACGCTGTTGGCATGGCCTCTGAGCGAGCGTAGCCAGTTCCCGTTACGCCCGTCCCAGAGCATCAGTTCGCCATCCCAGCCGCCGGTGGCGAGCAGGCTGCCATCCGGCGAGAAGCGCACGATGCGGATGGAATCAATGGGTTGAAGGCGCAAGGTCTCACCGCTGTGGGCATCCACGAGGAGAAGAATGCGCTGATCGTCCTCCTGTTTCGCGCCGATGACCAGCAGACTGCCGTCGGGTGAGAAGTCGGCGTATTCTTTGCCGACGTCGAAGGCTTTGGCAGTGGCGAGTTGCTCGCCGGTTTTGGGGTTCCACAGGATAAGGTGGTGGGTTTCCGTGATCGCCGCCAGGCTGCTGCTATCCGGGGAGAGGATGAGCCTTTTGATTGAGCCTGAAGACTCCTCGAGGGTTTGCAAGGCTTTGGCGTTGTAGGGGTCCCATAGAGTCAGGGTCTTGTGCCCGCCGATGACCACGCCGCTGTCGTCCGGCATCACAGCCAGGGAGTAAGGGCGGTCGGCCACCTCTTGGGTGGCGATGAGTTCGCCCGTCTCCGGGTTCCAAAATGAGAGCGTGGTGTCCTTCTCGTTTGTGACCAGGTAAGAGTTGTCGGGGGCGAAGGATGCTTCATCCCAGCGGATTTCAGGCAAAGGAATCTCTTCGCCTGTGGCGGCATTCCGCAGCCTGGCGTTATAGGAAGAATCCCGGACGAGCAGGTTTGCGCCGGTGGGGGAGAAGACGATTTCTTTCACCTCGGCATCGCTCGCCGACTGCCAGACCAGTTCCAGCGTGTCGCTGCGATACAGCGCAATGCCGCCCGTGCCGCCCACGGCCAGGAACTGACCGTCCGGCGAGATGGCGATGCAGCGGACCTTGCCCAGGCTTTGGGTGAGGGGCGACCCGCCAGGGGCGGCGACACTGCCTGCCCGCGCAGGAGAAGGATGAGCGCTGACGGTGATCACCATGAGGAGGGTGAGCATAATGCCGCTCAGCGCGGTTTGCCTGATTAGTGATTTGATGTCGCAGTGATGTTTCATGGCATTCTCCTTGAATGTGGATTACCTGGTGTCCGGGTCGAAAAGAGCCGCCCAGGTCAACGGGCCGACCACCCCGTCCACTTCCAGGTCGTTGCGTTCCTGAAAAGCTCGCACCGCGCTCTCGGTCATCGGGCCGTAGATGCCGTCTGCCTCGCCGGGTTGATACCCCAGGTCAATCAGGCGTTGCTGCACCTGCAGCACATCGTCGCCACTCATGTAAGGATTGGTCAGGTAGAGCGCGCGCTGAAACGCCGGCGTGGGGGTGAGCGTAGGCGTCAGGGCGGTCAGGGCTTCTGCCAGAGCCTCTGTATCCAAGCGGCCCAGGCATGCTGTCTGCGGTGTGACCGCCTGCATCTCGATGCTCACAGCGGCCTCCGGAATTTCCGGGATGATAAGTGGCGCGAGTTGCGGGGAGTCTTTAACATTCGTGCTGGCAAATGTGGCGACGGATTGGTAAGAGAGAGGCTCAAAGGTGAGCATGTTGCCCGATTCTCCCTCGTCCTGGAGGCGCGCCGCCCAGGGATGAACGGCTTCGTCAGCGTTATCCCCCAAGATAGAAGTCTGCCCAATGATGAGGAAGGTGCCGTCTTCCAGGGTGTGGATGTCGCTGATGTATCCCGCGGATCGGGACTCTGGTCTGAAATCCAGAATTTTTTCCCAGGCCAATTTGCCGCGCGGGTCGAGGCGGGCCAGCCAGATGCCGTCGCCGCTCTTCTGGAACAGGCGGAACGCGCCGCCGATCAGCGCGCCGCCGTTGGGAGTCCCATCAATGGCCTGGATGTCAATATCCCCAAATTTCGTTGTCATAAAACCTTGAAATAGCGGCGCTCCCTGTCCGTTCAGGCGCAGGATGGGATCGTCCATCGTGTTGGGAGCCAGGATGTAACCGCTGGATGGGTGGCTCTCGATGGCGGTGAACGAATCTTCCCCAATGTTATTGGTCACCCAGGCGTATTGCCAGCGCAGGCTGCCTCCGGCGCTGAGTTTCGCCCACCAGATGTCCGATTCGGCGCTGGTGAAATCGCGCAGGTAAGAACCCGCAATGAAGCCGTCATCCAGCAGTACCTGCAGGTTTTCCAGCCCCAGCGAGTTGCCAAACGCCCGCGCCACGCTCTCGCCATCGCCTGTCAGACGTACCACGACGATGTCCGCCCTGGCGGGGGCTTGCATGGAGGTGGTATCGGTGTAGGTGTAAACATACGCGCCCAGCGCGCCTCCGTCGTCTTGCAGCAGCGTTGCGCCGTAAGGCCACTCCACAGCCCATGAGAGTCTTTTGGGGCTGGCGAAGCGGCCCAGCCAGCCATCGCCCCAGACGGTGAGACTCTCGTCTTCCTGGTAAGCGACGCCGTTGGCCTCCCATTGATGAACGATGGAACCATCCGGCGTGATTTCCAGCGTCAGGGGGGCGGATTCGCTCTTGAAGGGCGGGACGAACGAGAGCAGCAGGTTGCCATCGGGCGCGGCGCGGGCGCGGACTTTTCGGTAGGTCAACGAATCCATGAATTGCGTCCAGGCCCACTGACCGTTGACGTCAATTTTGGAGAGAATAACCCCCGCTGGCGTTTGCGATTCGCCAACCAGCAAAAAACTTTCTGCCTCCCAGGGGAAGATGTGGGTGAAACTGCCCTGGATGGGGAGGCTGTAAGCCCAGAGATAGCCCCCCGTGGATAGGCAATCGGAGTCGGAGCGAGGTGGGGCGGCGAGACCCGGCGATAATGGGACGATGGCTGACAATAAAACCATCGCGAACGCCAGGTTGATGAGGAGCCGCCTTTGACGAACAGATAGATTTTGAGTATTGGTGGGATGATGTCCGGATTGGCGCATGTTCGTTTCGTGGAGGATGATGATGCCCGATAGTGAAACGAAGCAAGATAGGGGACATTTTCAGCGATTTTATCATAAAACCAGTGGTATCATGGTGGCGAGGTGATTGATGCCATGAACCTGACGATCTCTCTCGCCCAAATGGCTTTCAGGTTCGGCGATGTAGAGGCCAATTTCGCCCGCGCCGCCGAATGGGTCGCCGAGGCCGCCGCCCGCGGCAGCGACCTGCTCCTGCTGCCAGAGCTGTGGGCCAGCGGCTATGACCTGCCCAACTGGCGGCGCTACGCTGCCGCGCTGGACGATGAAAACGGCGCCTTCCGCCGGGTGGCCGCGCTGGCCCGTCAGCATCGCATCGCCGTGGGCGGCTCACTGCTGGAAGCCTGGCAGGGGAGGGCCTACAACACCTTCGCCCTCTACGGCCCGGAGGGGGAGACCTGGGGCGTGTACCGCAAGGTGCATCGCTTTCGCCTGCTGGAAGAGGAAAAATGGCTCGCCGCCGGTGATGCGCTCACCCTGGCCAAGACTCCCTGGGGGCCGGTCGGGATGGCGGTGTGTTACGATTTGCGCTTCCCGGAGATGTTCCGCCAATACGCTGTGGGCGGGGCTGTGCTGATTTTGCTGGTGGCGGAGTGGCCGCGCGTCCGCGTGGCGCACTGGTCCAAGTTGCTGATGGCGCGCGCCATTGAGAATCAGTGCTTCGTCGCCGGGGTGAATAAGGTTGGCGAGAGCCAGGGGGCAGAACTGGGCGGCCACAGCGCGGTGATTGATCCCTGGGGTGAGCCGCTGGTTGAAAGGGGTGAGGAGGAAGCCTTGTTGACCGCGGAGGTGGATCTGCGCGAGGTGAAGAAAGCCCGCCGTTTTATCCCCGTTTTTCGCGATCGTCGTCCGGAGCTGTACCGCGAGCGCGCGCCGGTGATTGCCGATGACTTGGATTGAGATTGACGGCTCTCAGGGCGAGGGCGGTGGGCAGATATTGCGCTCGGCGCTCACCCTGGCGCTGCTCACCCGTCGTCCGCTGTGGATCACCAACATCCGCGCTCGCCGCAAGCGGCCCGGCCTGCGCCCGCAACACCTGGCGGCTGTGCGCGCCGCGGCAGCGATCAGCAACGCGGTTGTGGAAGGCGCCGAGATCGGCGCGCAGGAGTTGCGCTTTCAGCCGGACGAGGTGCAGCCGGGGCGCTACCACTTCGATATCGGCACGGCGGGCGCGACCTCGCTGGTGTTGCAGACCGTTTTTTTGCCCCTCGCCCTGGCGGCGCGCCCCTCACGCCTGACGGTGGTCGGCGGGACGCACGTCCCCATGAGTCCCTGCTTTCATTACCTGGATTGGCACTGGCTGGCGCTGCTGCGTCGGATGGGCTTTGACGCCGAGTTGCAGATGGAGCGCGCCGGCTTCTACCCTCGCGGCGGCGGGCGGATTCGTGCCGTCATCCGGCCTGGGGGGCGGATCGCGCCCCTCGACCTGCGCTTCCGCGGGCGTTTGCTTCAGGTGCGCGGCCTCTCCGGGGCGGGGAATCTGCCTGACCATGTGACCCGCCGTCAGCGCGAGCGCGCCGTCGCCCGCCTGGGCAGCCGCTACCCGCTCAACGATATCCGCAAGGCCAGGCTGCCCGCCGTCGGTAAGGGGTCGTTGCTGTTGCTGCTGGCCGAGTTTGAAAACGGCCGGGGCTGCCACTTCGCCCTCGGCGCGCCGGGGAAGCCCGCCGAAACCGTGGCCGATGAAGCCGTGGAGGCGATGGAGGCTTTTCTAGAATCGGATGGTTGTGTGGATCGTTACCTGGCCGATCAACTGTTGCTGCCGCTGGCGCTGGCCGCGGGAGAATCACGCCTGCGCACGGAACAGGTGACTCAACACCTGCTCACCAACGCCGCTGTGCTGCGCCGCTTTGAGGTGGCCGAGATTGAGGTGCATGGCGCACCGGACGAGCCGGGCGAGGTCGTTGTCCGGCCGTGTTGCTAAAATTCACCACCAAGGATACGAAGGGACAAGAAGAAAAAAATTATCTTTGTGAATCTTCGTGCCCTTAGTGGTTGATTTGAGAACCGATCAGAGGTGTCTGATGGCCGATAAACTGCGAACGCTGCTGGCGGGGGTGTTCTTCCTCGCTGCGGTGGTGCTGTCGTTGCCGGGGCTGGGCTTTGGCTGGTGGCGCTGGGATTTCGCCACCGGCTTGCTGGTGATGATCGCCGCGTTTGCCACGCTGTTTTTACTGGGGGTTTGGGCGTTGTGGCAGGTGGAGAATCTCTCCTGGCTGGCGACGGCGCTGCCTTTTGTCTTTGGTGGGCTGTATACCGCCCTGCCGGATATCTTTCCGCTCACCGCGGATGACGCCGCGGCCACCACCGCCGGGGCGCTGTTCACCTTTGTCCTCACCCTGCGCCGTAACCCGCGCGCGCCGAGTTGGGTGATCCTGCCCTTGCTGGCTGCCGGGATGTACGCCTTGATCGGCGGCGCTATTCCGGGGCCGCTGGATGAAATTTTGGTGGATGTGCTCGCCCTGCTGATCGCCTGGCTGGGCGCGCGGGGTGGGGAATCGGCGCGGGGGCAGGGGGCACGCAAACGCGGCAGCCCGCCCTTGAGGGCGTTCGCACCCCCATCCGAAGGAAAAACGTCCACCCCACGGGAAGATGAGTTGCCGCACGTCCCTCCATTCGTCGAAGAAGAGTAGGATATGGGGGATATCGTCAGCGTTTCCTGGGGCGATCATCTGGTCTTTGGGGAGGGGGATGGGCGGCTGCACACCCCGGAGGCCCTCGACCGCCGCATGACGACGTGGCGGCGCGAGTTGAACGCCGAGGCGTTCCACTGGCGCGTGCCGCACAGTTGCATCCCTGGCGTGTATCACAAGGCCCCCGATTACCCAGAGACCATCCCGCAACGTTCAAAGGTGGAGTGGGATTTCCTCCGCCTGGTGCCGGAGACGGCGCATCGGCACGGTATAAAGGCGTACCTCTACGTCTCGCTGCTGGATGAGGGCTTTCCGCTCGCTCCGCCGGAAGTGCGGGCGGTGAGCTATCACAACGCCATGCACGGCCAGCACATCACCTGGCAGAGCGATTTCAGCCGTCAGCACCCGGCGTTCGCCCTGCTCGATCGGGAGGGGAAGCGCTGCCAGTGGGGGGTGCTGTGCCTGGCTTATCCCGAAGTACGGGTGCATTTTTGCCAGCGTTTTCGCGGCTGGTTGCAGGCCGGGGCGTGGGATGGCCTGTTCGTCTGTTTGCGCTCGCAGTCGCGCCCGGCGGATTTCGCCGATCAGTTCGGCTTCAACCCGCCCGTGCGGGAGGCGTTTCAGGAGCGGCATGGGCGCGATATATTGCGTCAGGATTTCGACTTGCAGGCGTGGCGGGGTTTGCGCGGCGAGTTCCTCACTCACATGCTGAGGGAGCTGCGGGCGATGACGGACAATCTGGGTGTGCGCTTGGCGGTGGGCGCGCCGCGCGGCGACGTGCTTGGCCCGCCGCTGGATAACCGCAAGCTGGCGTGGCGTCTCTGGGTAGGCGAAGGGCTGCTTGATGAGCTGGTGATCAACCAGAACTCTTCGCGCTGCCCCTCGATGTGGCACGATCTGTGGCCGATGCACCGCGGCTACGGCTATTTGCAGAATTACCTGGATGGGCACAACCTGCCGCCGCTGGAGGAGCACCTGAGGCGCGATTACACCCCCGTGTTCGCCGCCGAAGGCGTGAAGGCGCGTCTGTTTGTTGCCCGCCAGTGGGATCGGCGCGACGCCGGGGAAGAAGCCCGCCTGCGCGCCGCCGTGGAGGTCAGTGGGCTGGTGTTCAGCTCCTTCCGCCACGATAACCCCGAGGCCGTGGCGCGCGGGGACTGGCGCGCTTGAGCGTGTGTTTTGAAGAGGGGCGTTTCTCTGCTTGTCAATCCCCACATATGCCTTTAGAATTGCGGGGTTTGTGTAGCATACAGAGAGGCAGGCAATATGTCACGTGTGATCAACCCCAATCAACCGGGTAAGGAGCGAAACCGCCTGAAACGCGCCGTGGCGCTGGCTTTGCGCGAGATGATGAAATCTGCCCGGCCCGATGCGACTACGCGGGATATGGCGGCCTTCATCGCCCTGGCGCTCGAAGGCATCGCCGAGACGGTTGATACCACCGTGACCGCCTGGGAGAAGCGTGATTACTGGATCAAGGCCGATCGCTTTCGAATGGAGTGGGCCTGGGCGGCTCATCTGGGGAAGATGATGCGACAGGCGGTTTTGGATGAAGATTGGGGGCGCATCGCCGAGGTGGCGGCGCAGATCGCGCCGGCGGTGAGCGACGTGCAGATCGCCGCGCGCCACCGCATGGGGACTCCCTGGGTGGGCGCCTGGCAGAAGTTGCAGCAGGATAACCGCCGGTGAGTTTGTGGTTTAAACGTCCTCTTTCCCATACCCGCCCCCGCCGGGTGTGCGGATGCTGAGGATATCCCCCGCCTGTAGTTCCACAGTGCCCTTGCCGGGGAGGGGGATTTCAACGCCCTGGCGGATCAAAAGATTCTCCCCTGGGCTGCCAGGTTGACCTCCGTTCAGGCCGTAGGGTCGCAGCTGACGTCGTTCGGTCAGCAGCGTGACCTGCGCATCGCCCAGCACCTGGATGTCGCGGCGGATGCCGTCGCCGCCGCGGTGTTTCCCCTCGCCGCCGGAGCCGCGGCGGACTTCGTAGCGCAACACGCGCAGAGGATAGGCGTATTCCAGCGCTTCGGCAGGGGTGTTCAGGGTGTTGGTCATGTGTGAGTGCACCGCCGAAGGACCGTCCCTGTCAGGCAGCGCGCCCATGCCTCCACCGATGGTTTCGTAATAGGCGTAAGCACCGTGCGGGCCGTTCCCCCCGATGGTGACGTTGTTCATCGTGCCCTGGCTGGCCGCGGGGACGCGGTCGGGCGCGGCCTGCGCCAGCGCGCCGAGCAGCACGTCCACGATGCGCTGCGAGGTTTCCACATTTCCTCCGGCGACCGGCGCGGGCGGCTGGGCGTTGACTACCGACCCGACGGGAGCGATCACCTCAATGGGGGACAGGCAGCCAGCGTTGTTGGGCACATCAAGGTCGATCAGACAGCGGAAGACGTAGTAGACCGCCGAGAGGGTGATGGCGTAGACGGCGTTGACGCTGCCGCGCTGTTGCGGTGCCGAGCCGCTGAAATCCACCTTGGCACGGTCACCCTGAATGCGTATAGCCACTTTGATCCTGACAGGCTGATCGCCGATGCCGTCGTCGTCCAGCGCATCCTCGAATGTATACTCCCCGTCCGGCAGTTCTGCCAGCAGGTTGCGCGTCATGCGTTCGGTGTAGGCCAGCAGCGCGGCCATGTAGCGCTTCACCTCGTTGAGGCCGTGTTCGGAGACCAGCTCTGCCAAGCGCTGAGCGCCGCGTTGATTGGCCCCGATCTGTGCCCGCAGGTCGCCGGCGCGCTCCTGCGGTGTGCGCACGTTTGCAAGGATCAAATCCCAGGCAGCCCGGTTGACCTCACCCGCGGCGACCAGTTGGATGGGGGGGAGGATCAACCCTTCCTGGTAGATTTCACGCGCCACCGGCATGGATCCTGGCGTCATGCCGCCCACATCGGCGTGGTGGGCACGGGCGGCCACAAAACCGATTAAGATATCGGATGGCTGTTGGGTGAAAACCGGCGTCACCAACGTGATATCGGGCAGGTGCGTACCACCGCGAAAAGGATCGTTCAGGGCGATCACGTCGCCAGGCTTCATATTTGGAAAAGCCTCCACCGCAGCGGCGACCGAGAGAGGCATCGAGCCGAGGTGGACGGGGATGTGGGCGGCCTGGGCGATCATGCGCCCCTGGGCGTCAAACAGGGCGCAGGAGTAATCCCGTCGCTCTTTGATGTTGGGTGAGTAACTGGCTTTGCGCAGCACCGCGCCCATCTCCTCGGCGATGGCGGCGAAGCGGTGTTTGTATACTTCCAGCTGGATGGGGTCGACCGGTTCAGCAGGGCGTTGGGTCATCGGGCCTCCACGTGGATGTGCAGGTTGAGGAAGGGGTCAACCACGGCGTGGTCTTCCGCTCCAAGCAGGATGGTGGTATCGGCGCGCACGATCACCGCTGGGCCGGAGAGGCGGTTCTCTGGTTGCAGGGCCTCCCCGCGGTAGAAGGGGGCCTCGATAATCCCCTGTGGATAGACCACCGCGCGGGTATCCAGCCGGGCCGCCACGGGGTCGGGGCCTGCATTGGGGAGGGGGTCCAGTTTGGGGGCGGGTTGTCTCCCCACCGCGCGCAGTCGCAGGTTGACGATCTCCAGGGCGGCCTCGGGGCGGGCGAAGCCGTAGGCACGGGTGTGTGCCTGGTGAAATCGCTCGCGGAAATCGGCCTCGAAGGGAACCGTCAACTCGTAGGACTGACCGCGGTAACGCAGGTCAATCTGGGAGTGAAGCTGAACGCGCTCCGTGGGGATCCCCTGGTTGAGCAAATCGTCCTGCCCACGAACGAGCAGAGGGGCAAAGCGCTCCTGTAGCTCCTCCAACGGGGTATCGCCAGGGAGCATCACCGTCTGGGTGTAGTCCCGGATCACGTCGGCGGCCAGCATGCCGAAGGCGGAAAAGGTGGACGCATACGGCGAGATGATGACTTTGGGGATACCCAGTCGGCGCGCCAGATCGGCGGCGTGCAGGCCGCCTGCACCGCCGAAGGAGAGCAGGGTGAATTCGCGCGGGTCGCGCCCGCGCTCGACGGAGATCACTCGCAGGGCGCGTTCCATGTGGGCGTTGGCGATTTCGACGATCCCCAGTGCCGTCTCTATGGGAGAGAGGCCGAGCCGTCGCGCCAGCGGAGTGATGGCCGCTTCGGCGTGCTCGGGATAGAGCGGCATCGCCCCGCCGAGGAACTCATCCGCCGGGATGCGGCCAAGGAGCAGGTTCGCATCGGTGACGGTTGGGATGGGCGACTGATGGCCGGAGACCGATGACCGCTTCCCGACATCTCCCGTCCTTCCATAACAGGCCGGGCCGGGGTCAGCTCCGGCGCTCTGGGGGCCAACGCGCAAAGCCCCGCCGGCGTCGATACTGGCGATCGAACCGCCCCCCGCGCCGATGGTGTGGATGTCCAGCAGCGGGAGAGCGATGGGATAGCCGCCCACTCTCGCCTCGCTGGTGACCTGCGGCGCGCCGTCAATCAGGCAGACGTCCGTCGAGGTCCCTCCCATGTCGAAGGTCAGGGCGCGTGGCTGGCCGCCCAGGGTTTGGAGTACGTATTGCGCGCCCACCACGCCGCCCGCCGGGCCGGAGAGGATGCAGCGCACCCCGGCGCGGCGCGCCTCTTCCACCCGGATGGAACCGCCGTTCGATTGCATGATTTGCAGGTCTGCGGGAGGGAACTGGCTGGCGGCATGCGGACGCTGGAGGCCGTCTTCCAGGCAGGCGAGGTAACGATCCAACACCGGCGAGACGTAGGCGTTGACCACCGTGGTGCTGGCGCGTTCATACTCGCGATAGGCCGGTAGAATCTCGTGAGAGGCGGAGACGAAGAACCCCGCAGCGCGCAGGGCCTCGGCGAGGCGGCGCTCGTGTTCCGGGTTGGCAAAGGAGAACAAAGTGACCACGGCGATGGATTCCACGCCAGCCGACGGGCTGCTGTCTGCTGGCTGCGGCTTCTTTAGCTGCGCGACAACCGCCTCGATCTCCTTCTCTGCTAAAGCCTCAATCACCTCCCCGCGCGGGCCGACGCGTTCGCTCACCTCCAGGCGCCATTCCGCAGGGACGAGCGGCTCTGGCGGCGCGCTGGCGAAGTCGTACAGGCGCGGGCGATTCTGGCGGCCGATTTGGAGCATGTCTTTGAAGCCGCTCGTGGTGACCAGGGCGGTGGGCGCACCTTTGCCTTCCAGCAAGGCGTTGGTCGCCACCGTGGAGCCGTGCAGGATCGCCCAGGAGGAGGCCGGGAAGTTGCGCCGGATTCGCTCCAATCCCTGCAACACGGCTTCCTCCGGGTTGGCGGGCGTGGAGGGCTGTTTGAAGGTATGGATCCTTCCACTTTCGGGGTGGAAGACGACGAAATCGGTAAACGTGCCGCCGATGTCAACGCCGATGCGCAATGAGCTTTGTGTGACTGACATGAACGTAAGTATAGGAGAGGGGGCACTGTTCAGCAAGTGCCAGATTTTCCTTGAAAGCCTGGCGCGGCGATTAGGGACTGTGATATTATCGGCCTCTATGAGAAGCTACTTCAAACGCCATATTGCGATCACCCCGGAACACGGTTCCTGGGTCTTCCTGTTTAGCCCGCTGCTGATCGGCCTGTTCGTCGGCGGGCGCTGGAGCACGGTCACGCTTTACCTGGTGCTCGCCGCGCTGGCCGGGTTCCTCATACGCCAACCGATTGTAATCGCCGTCAAAGCCTACAGCGGCCGCCGCCCGCGCAGCGATCTCCCCGCGGCGCGCTTCTGGATGCTGGTTTACGGGGCGATTGGGGCGTTGATGGTCGCGGGGCTGGTGATGCGCGGGTTCGCCTATCTGCTCTGGCTGGCGTTGCCCGGCCTGCCGGTGTTCGCCTGGCATCTTTACCTCGTCAGCCGCCGGGCGGAGCGCCGTCAGATGGGCGTGGAGGTGGTCGCCGCGGGGGTGCTGGCACTGGCCGCGCCGGCGGCCTACTGGGTCGCCCGTGGCGAATCGGATCCGTTGGGCTGGTTATTGTGGGGGTTGACTTGGCTGCAATCGGCGGCCTCGATTGTGTACGCCTATGTGCGTCTGGAACAGCGCTCCTGGAAGACGATCCCCCCTTTGAAGGAGCGGCTGCGCCATGGGTGGCGACCTCTGCTCTATGCTTCGTTCAACCTGGTATTTGTGGGGGTGCTGGGGGTGAGCGCGATCCTGTCCCCGTGGTTGATCCTGCCCTACTTACTGCAATGGATTGAAACCCTTGGAGGGGTGCTGCGCCCCGCGGTGGGTGTGCGTCCCACGGCGATTGGCCTGCGGCAGTTGATCGTCAGCAGCTTGTTTACGCTGCTGTTCATCCTCGCGTGGTAGGTTGTAGAACAGCATGGCGAGTTTGAACCGCCAAGACGCCAGGGACGCGAAGAGAAAAGCAAAATCAAGAAAACCTTGGCGTTCTTTGCGGCCTGGCGGTGAATATTTGCTCTTTGATGCGATCAGCGCCCTTCGATAGGCACTTCGCC
>CAZZFZ010000050.1:12159-17760 GCA_964653835.1 uncultured Anaerolineales bacterium | reverse complement strand
CCTCGATTTGACGAAAAAATGCCTGAAACTACGATTTTTAGGTGCGGAATGTGGGTTTTGAATAAACTCATCTACCGAAAATTTAATGTTAGTTTTGTCATTACTCATAGATTCCCTCCAAATCGTTTATCTGCAAGGGTTGTCAGCTTGGAGTCGGCGCGCAATTGGTCAGTGGCTTCTTGAGATGGGCGTTGTGATGTTTGGTCCGTCCCAGGGCGGCTTCGGAATTGAAACTGATATTGCGGAAGACGCTTTGCAGTTTCTCCACGTTGGCCTCTTCGATGGCGGCCAGGGCCATGTCAATGAGTTCGCCCAGGTTGGTCTCGTTGCGCTGCTCGTAGAGGGAGTAGAAGTCTGTGCCTTTGGGCAGGACGAACTTCTCGCGTTCCATGCAGCGGCGGATGCGGGTTTCGTCACCGCCGTAGCGCTGCCTGTACTGCTCGTAGCGGTCCAGCCACACGTCCGAGACGTACTTCAAGAACAGCATCACCAGGATGTAGTTTTTGTACTCGGAGGGGTCCACCGTGCCGCGGAAGGTGTCGCAGGCCTTCCACAAGATGGCGTTGATTTCGTCTTGAGAGATAGGAACAGCGGAAGATGTCATGATTGCTTGGCGATATACTTCACACCCTCAACACCTTCGAAATCGGCGTCCTGCGTCCACAGCGTGGCATGGTAGGCGCGCGCCGTCGCCAGAATGACGCTGTCGGCCATGGCGATTTTCAGTTCGGTTGATATCTTTGCAGCCTGCAATGCGATAGAAGCGGTCAATTCGGCAATTTGCCCCTGGTGCATATCGCCAATATGAACCAGGGCGATGCTTTCTCCCCGTTGGGCCGTCAGGCGCTTGAATACCTCGTACAGGCAAATCGTCGGGACGATCAAGTGTGCTGTATCTTCGATCGCAGGCGCGAAGAACGAGGCGTTCTCGCCGTCTGCAAAGTACTCCAACCAGCCCGATGAGTCGACGATGTTCATAGGTCCCGGTCTTCCTTTTCGCGTTGCGGATCGGTATCAATGCCTTTCAGCGACCCGCGTGCTTCTTGAATCGGGCGGACGGGGACCATGACAATGGAGTTGCCGTACTCGATCATCTGCATTTTTTGCCCAGGCTGGATATTGAGCGATTGCCGTACCCTGCGGGGGATCACAACCTGGTACTTTGTTGAAACGGTTACCGTGTCCATACTACTCTCCTGTCGAACGGGAAAACGTAATACGATTATATCATTGCCTGTAGACAACTTGCAGGTTATCCGACGCCTTTTTTCGTCTCTAACACCTCCAAAACGTCACCTTATGCGCCGCCTTTTGGGGTCAAGCCGTCGTACAAGAAGGGTTACACGGCAGAATTTCAGAGCGCGGTTTTGTGCTATATTGTTATCAATCATCCCTGGTACCTCACCTTCAGGAGGGAAACTCGATGCCCAATTCCCCCAACTCTGACCTGCCCGCAGTACATGGAAGCCTTCGAGGCCGGATTCCATATATCCCCCGGCAGGCATTATCTGATGCATTTCAACGGCTTGATCCTCGACATCACCGAACAAAAACAGGCCGTCCAGCAAGTCTACCAGGCACTCGAATCGCGCATCGATGCTCGCACCCGCGAACTGCAAGCCATTTTAACGGTGATTGCTACAGCCAGTAGTTCGCTGGATTTGGATGAGATGCTGAGCGCTGCCCTCGACCGTCTGGTGATTCTGGTAAGCGCCTCCCGCGCCGGCGGCATGCTAGTGGCCTATGAACCTGGAGCTGGTCGGCGTGGTGGGGTACGGCGAGGTGCTGGCGCTGATAGTCAAGGGATTGAGCAACCCGTAGATCGCCGAGCGGTTGGTGGTCAACTGCACATCGCTATTGATGGCGCTGTCAGAGCGTATCATTCGTAAGCGGCAAGCGTCTTGCTGAGCGCCATCGTTGCCAGAGATACTTGACAACCCACACGACAACACCAATCACAAGCAGCCAGGGAGCAAACTGCTTAACCAGATCGCTAGCCCGCTGCCATTCGTGTCCAAGAACATAGCCACCAGCAATCAGCAATGTGCACCAGACATACGAGCCGATAAGCGTATATAGCGCAAAAATCCCGTAACTCATCCGAGCTAAACCAGCAGGGATGTTGATCAGAGTCCTCACACCCGGAATCATGCGCCCAAACAAAACAAACCCTGTCCCCCAACGCTGGAATTGTTTCTCAGCCCATTCGATATACTGCGCGTCAATCCGCAACCAGAGCGCCATGCGATCCACCACCAATCTGCCGCCCAGGTTGGCAGCCCAGTACATGAGGGAGGCGCCGCCAGTACTTGCCAGAGCAGCGACAGCGCCCCCCCAAAAGACACTGATGAACGGGGCATCATGGGCTGCCAGCAGCATCCAACCAGCCAGCCCCATGATGACCTCGCTGGGGATAATCCCGGTGGCGTTTTCAAACACCAGCAACCCGGCCACACCAAGCCAGCCAATCCGGTCAAAGACGGACTGCAAGTTAGCAACGATAAAGACTTCGAGTGCGTCAATCATCTATGCTCGCCGCTAGAGGTAGCGCCACCAGACGTAGGCGCTCGCCAGAGTCAGGGATATCACGGTCGTGATCGCGCCGTACCCCAGGAAGCGTTTAAAGCTGATCGGATGGCCGCTTTTCTCCGCCACGCTGGCCACAACCACGTTGGCCGCCGCGCCGACCAGGGTCAGGTTGCCACCCAGGCCTGCCCCCAGCGCCAGCGACCACCACAGAGGTTCTGCGGGCATGGCCTGGCCGAGGCTTTTGACGATGGGAATCATCGTAGCCGTGTAGGGGATGTTATCGACGATGCCGGAGGCCAGCGCCGAAAACCAGATCAGCAACATAGAAGTCAGGGAGACGTCGCCCCCTGTCAGGCGCAAGGCCGCATCGGCCACCAAAGCGATCAAGCCCACATCAACGATGGCCTCTACCGTGATGAACAGCCCGAAGAAAAAGAACAGGGTTGTCCACTCGATATCGCGCAAGGCGTTGTGCGGGTCGGCTTTGTTCCAGAGCATCAGCAAAGTCGCCCCGGTCAGGGCGATAGTCGCGGGTTCCAGATGCAGCGCGCCGTGCAGCACGAAACCCACAGTCACCCCAGCCATGACGATCAGGGACTTACGCAGCAAGACGGGATCCGTGATCAGAGCAGAGGCATCCAGATCGTCAATGTTCGCGCGGGACTGCTCCTGAATGGTCAGCTCTTTCTTGAACATCAACCGCGCCAGGCCGATGAAGGCCAGCATGACGGCCAGGGAAATTGGCCCCATGTTGGCGACAAAGGTCATAAAGTCAATCCCGGCGGCGCTGCCGATCAGGATATTGGGAGGATCGCCAATCAGGGTGGCCATGCCGCCTATATTGGAGGCCAGTATCTCCGCGATCAGGAAGGGAACCGGACTGACCCGCAGCGTCGAAGCGACAAACAGCGTCACCGGCGCGATCAATACCACAATGGTGACGTTGTCCAACAACGCGGAAGCCAGCGCAGTGATCAGCGAAAGCAGGATCAACACCCGGAAGGGGTCGCCCTTCCCCAAACGAACGGCCTGGATGGCAATCCACTGGAACAACCCGGTTTCCTTCAAAACATTGGCGATAATCATCATCCCCGCCAGCAGGAAGATCACATTCCAGTCAATCGCCTGGAAAGCCTTGCTCTGGGGGATCACAAACAGAATCATCGCCAGTCCGCCCAAGAGCGCGGAGATGGTGCGGTGAATCTTTTCACTGACAATCAGTGCGTATGTCAGCAGAAAAATGCTACCTGCCAGCCACATCATGTTCATTTCTCCACATCCGACAGGCTGTCGCCATTTTTCGCCTGGATGCACAACGACAATAGCTCCAGCAAGTTGATGTAACCAACAACGTGATACAGCTCGTCCACCAACGGCAATCCAGGCAGCTTGTTTTCATGCATTCGCTTGAACGCCTCCTTGACCGTTTCGCCGCGTTTGACACAAACAGGCGACATCATGGCATCGCGCGCGGTAAGGATGCGCGTCCGATCGGCATAAGCCATTGATTTTTCCAAATCTGTGATCTCCTTGAGGAATTCTTCCGGCAGGATGTGGAAGAAGAGGTCGTCCGCCAACACGCTCAATTCGAGCAGCCCGATCAAGCGGCCGTCCTCCGCGACCACCGAGGCGACATGCACGCTCGGGTGCGCCAACATGGCCCGCGCGACGTCGTCCAAAGGGGTCTCCCCGGAGACGATAGTGGGCTTCAGGCTGAGGAGGGAATCCACAGCATCCACCGGGGTATCGCGCAGAACAGCCCAGTCCGACCTGAGCGGCACCGGGGATATCTCCTGCGGGGGCGCCGGCGAGGCTTTGTACAGCCCGATAGCTTTTGAAACCGGCAGCACCAACGCCACTCCGCTGTTGGGACGATCAAAGCCGCCGACAATGCGCTCCGCTTCTGCAATGGCCTGGGCCAGTAAATCTTCATCATCAAAAACCGCGATCACCGTGCGGGTTTGCACCTCTTTCGTCTCGAAGAGGTTGTGTATGGCCCCCAAACCAACCTGGCTCAACCAGGTGCGGGAGGCATGCCCCCCGGCGCTTTTCAAGATGGTTGTGCCGGGGACGCCAATTTCGCGCCAGACTTCTAACAAATCTGGCAATACCCGGATGTCATTCAAAATTACAAGCAACAGATCTGACATTCTGTCTTTCTCCTTCTGAATTTTATTTTCATTAAGGCTGAGCATTTTCGGCGCAAGAAGCCCGAAAAACTACCAGGCCCCATTCATGATGGGCGGAGACGCTGCTCTTGCGAGCAAGTCCGCCGAGGGAAATAGTAAGAAAACCCAATATGCGCGCAGCCAATCACCAGAATTGCCAGCCCGATGGCTATCGCAAGTTGAGTGGGCTGGTGCAGGCTGTTGCGCGGCCAGAGCAGCAAGGCCGGAAACAGCAACAAAGCGATGCGCGCGCCCGCCATCCAATACAGTTTATCTTTGTAAAACGCCGGTATTCCCCACCTGCGCCCCAACCAGGTGATGCCCAGGCCAAGCAGGGTCCCTACAAACACTTCAAGGATGAGCAAGCCAGAAACAGGTTGATGCCCCTGCCAGCCCAACAACAGGAACAAAGCCAGAATAAACCCGAACCACGGCCAGGTATTTAAAGGCGCTGGGGTGGCCTGTTCGCTAAATCCAAGCCGGTAATACTGGTTCAACCATACAAACGTCATCGCGGCGATCAACGCCGCGGTGACCGCCGAGACGCCGACGATGTAGGCGAGCAGGTAGGCAAGATACACCTGACCGATGCCAATCCAAAAATGAGATTTATGCGCAGCCTTCCGGAGCAGGAAAAGCCCGGACAGGGACATCACCACCCCAAAAAACGCTCCGCTAAAAATCCCGCCCAGGTACTGGTTTGAAGCCTGAATGGCCGCTTCTACTTCGGTCAGCAGGAAAATCAACGTCAGCGGGCCGGCCTGGCTCATATAACTGGCGCCGGTCTCCGGTTCGCCAGCCCGCCAGATCATGCTGCCGGCAATCATGCCGAACAGCAAGGCCCCCGGCCAGTTTAAGTCGCTGATCCACCAAAGCAAAAAACTAAACATCAGCGCAGTGAAGC
>CAZZFZ010000050.1:6774-12059 GCA_964653835.1 uncultured Anaerolineales bacterium | reverse complement strand
CGGGCCGGTGGCAAGAAAACCAGCAAAACCCCGATCAGGATGACAAACGTACCCCATCGTTGACGGGGGGGCTTGGCATTGAGAACCCCGCTCAACAACAGGATGATAAATAATGTGTGCTCAAACTCGATCATGATTTCATCACCCGTTCCGGTTCAATTCGTTTTACGCCAACTTCAGCAATGCGCAGATTCTCGCGCTTCAGCACAGTGAACACATAGCCAAGCCGCCGAAGCCGATCGCCTTCCACCGGCAGGCGGCCTAATTCCGTCATCACGAATCCAGCAATCGTTTTGTACCTGCCCTGCGACTGAAACTCCACTTTCAGCAACTCGCTGGCCTCGGAGATAGGCGTCTGGCCAGGCAAAATCCACTCCCCATCCAATTGGTGCACGGATGAGCGGGCGACAGGGCTGTGCTCGTCTTCGATCTCCCCAACGATCTCCTCTAACAGGTCTTCCAATGTCAGCAACCCGTGCGTCCCACCGAATTCATCAATCACAATAGCCATGTGGTTGCCAGCTTTCACCAGAACATCAAACGCCTCCGGCAGGGAAAGGTTGGCCGGGATAAAAGGAACCTGACGGTAGTGCTGATCCAACCTGGCACCTTCGCCAGCCCAGATCAGGTCTTTAACGTGAACATAGCCCAAAACGCTATCGATGGTATCCCGATACACTGGATAACGAGAGTAGCCGACACGCTTGGCGATCTCCAGCGCCTGCGAAGCGAACATTTTCACCTCAAAGGCGATGATCGCCGTCCGCGGGGTCATCACGTCGTGCAAGCGGCGGGCGGTGTAATCGAAGACGCCGCTGATGAGCTTCTCTTCTAGCGCTTGAAAAACACCCTCCGCTGCCCCCTGCCTAACAAGCAATTCGATCTCTTCAGGGCTGGTGGACGGCGCATCCAGTTGCCGGGCCCCCATCAGGCGCAAGACCTGTTCTGTGGAAAGGGACAGCAGGCGCATGGGCAAGAAAGTCAGCCGCGAGAAGATCGCCAGCGGACCGGAAAGGGCCAGGGCGGTTTTCTCGGCGTTCAGCAAGGCCAGGCGCTTGGGCACCAGCTCCCCAAAAACCAGGGTGAAATAGGCGACCAACACAATCACGCCGATCAGGGCTATCCCCTCAGCGTAGGGGGCCAGGGGCGAGAAACGGGCGATGATAGGAGTCAGCAGGCGGACGATGCTCACGCCACCGATGGCTGAGGCGGCGGTGCCCACCAGCGTGATCCCGATCTGCACCGCGGAGAGGAAATCGCCCGGGTTGCTCTGGATGTGCAGCGCAGCACGGGCGCGCCGGTCGCCGCCCTCGGCTAGGGTCTTCAGGCGCGTTTTGCGCACCGTGACCAGCGACATCTCTGCGGCGGCGAAAAAGCCGTTCACCAGGATCAAGATACCAATCAGGGCGATATCCGACATAGAAATCAACGCTCCTGTGACCGCAGTCGCTTGAACATCTTCTCCACCTCAACGGCGCCAAAGACAATCGCGCTCAACCCCAGGCTAAGCGCCAGTTCGAAAGGCGGCAACGACATCGTCCCAAACCAGGCCTGAGCTGGCTCCCAATAGGTAATCCCCAGCTGCAACACAAAAGTCAGGGCAACGGCAGCGAGGAGCAATTTATTCGAGAACACACCCTGCTTGAAAAGCGATTCGCGCTCCGAGCGCACTGCCAGCGCGTGGCCCATCTGGGAGAGCGTGAGCGTGGTGAACACCATGGTCGGCCAGTAGGGGTTGTGAGTCTTCCAACCCCAGTAGCCGATTCCCAGGGAGACCACCCCCATCAGCAACCCCACCCACAGGATGTGCGTACCCATCCCGCGGGCGAAGACGCTTTCATTGGGAGCGTAAGGTTTACGCTGCATGGTGTCGCGCTCGGGCTGTTCAACGCTCAAGGCCAGCCCCGGCAAGCCGTCGGTGACCAGGTTGATCCACAAAATCTGGAGGGCGGTCAACGGCAGGGGCATCCTCAAAAAAGGCGCCAGCAACATGACGTAAATCTCACCTGCGTTGCTGGTCAGGGTGTATTTGATAAATTTGCGGACGTTATCATAGATGGTGCGTCCTTCTTCAACCGCGTTGACGATGGTGGCAAAGTTATCATCCAGGATGACCATATCCGCGGCCTCTTTGGCGACATCCGTGCCGGTCACGCCCATCGCCACGCCGATGTCGCTACGACGCAGGGCGGGGGCATCGTTGACCCCGTCGCCGGTCATGGCGATAATGTGCCCTCTGCTTTGCAGCGCCCGGACGATGTTAAGCTTGTGTTGCGGAGCGACGCGCGCGAACACAGAAACGTCTTCAACGATGTCTTCCAGCTCCTCCTGGGTGATTTGCGACAACTCCACGCCCGTCATGATTCTGTCGTTTTCAGCAATGCCCAAATCCAGCGCGATCCGTTTGGCCGTCAGGGGGTGATCGCCGGTAATCATCACCGGGCGGATACCGGCAGTGCGGCAGGTTTCAATAGCTTTTTTAACCTCCGGGCGGGGAGGATCCAGCATGCCGATCAACCCGACGAAGGTCAAATCCCGCTCCAACAGCGCGTCATCCAGAGAAACCATTTCTTCGCTGAGGGGACGGAAAGCCACCCCCAGGACACGCTGCCCGTTTTGGGCCAGTTGATCCTCCGCCGCCTGGATGCGTTGCCGCAGTTCTTCTGTGGCCGGGAGCGCCGAATCCCCGATCCAAATGCTGGCGCAGATCTCGAGCAACTCGGCAACCGCGCCCTTGCTGAAGGCCACAAAAGGTGCATCACGCCAGGGGGCTTTGGATTGAGAGCGGTCAGCCAGCGCCATACGGTGAATGGTGGTCATGCGCTTGCGCTCGGAGGTAAAGGGGATTTCTGCAACCCGCGGCCAACGTTGATCCAGGTCGGACTTCCACAGGCCCACCTGCGCCGCGGCGACCACCAGAGCGCCCTCCGTGGGATCACCCAGGGTGTGCAAATCGCCGCTGGAGGGGTCTTTATCCAGGACAGCGTCGTTACACAGGGCGGCGGCTTTCAGCATCAGCCCCAGGCTGCGCGTGACGGGGTGCGCCTCCGGCAAAACTTCCGCGTCCACGACCGGGACGCCGCCATCCAGCAGTGCGTCGATGGCGATCGTCTCGCCAAAAACATCCAGAACTGTGACCGTCATGCGGTTTTCGGTGAGCGTGCCGGTTTTATCGGAACAAATCGTGGTGACCGATCCCAGGGTCTCCACCGCGGGCAGTTTGCGGATCAGCGCCTTGCGCTTGAGCATGCGCTGAGCGCCCAGCGCCAGGGAGATGGTGACGACGGCGGGCAGGCCCTCGGGCACAGCGGCAACCGCCATGGCCACCGCGGTCAGGAACATATCCAGGGCGTTCTCCCCCCGCAACAACCCCAGTCCAAACACCACGCCCACGATCAACAAAGCCACCCACGCCAGCGACTTCCCCAGCTGCCCCATCCGCCTTTGCAATGGCGTTTGCTCATTGGTGACGCTCTGAAGCAAGTTGGCGATATGCCCCAGCTCGGTATCCATCCCCGTGTGGACGACCACCGCTGTGCCGCGCCCGTACGTCACGGCAGTGCCCATGAAGAGCATGTTGGCTCGGTCACCCAGAGATAGGTTCTCTTCATCCAGAGGGGCAGCCTGTTTTTCAACCGGGACCGATTCGCCCGTCAGCGAGGCTTCCTGAACGCGCAGGTTGACGGATTCCAACACGCGTGCATCCGCCGGTATGGCATCGCCGACTTCCAGAACGATTACATCTCCGGGCACCAGCTCGCGCGCGGCGACCTGGACGATGCGCCCCTGGCGGCGGACCTTGACCAGCGGCGCAGCCATCTGTTTTAGCGCGGCCATCGCCTTTTCGGCGCGGTATTCCTGCACGAATCCCAGGATGGCGTTGAGCACCACAATCACGAGGATGGCCACGGCGTCTTTCCAGTCGCCCAAGAGCAAGGAAATGATGGCCGCCACGATCAGCACAACCACCATCGCCTCCCGAAACTGGTCGGCCAACAGCTGCCAGGGGCTTCTCAGGCCGTGCTCGACAAGTTCGTTGGGGCCGTAGCGCTCCTGCCGATGGCGGACCTCAGCCTCAGACAACCCGGAATCGGGCGTGACCTGAAGGGACTCGCAAACCTGCTGAACAATCTGCGTGTGCCGGATTCGTTTTTCAGCCATAAAAAGTTCTCGGTTTCTCCGCTGCGCAGAGACAGCAAAAGCAATTATTTCGAAAGCAAAGCAAAAGCCTGTAAGACCAGCGCCAGTCGATCCAGGCGCGCCAGCCAGCCGTTGCGAGCTATTCGCAGCGTGCTGGTGGCCTGATAAAACCTGGCCCGACACATCAGGCGTTCCGTATCCCAGTTGGAGGGCAGGCTGGCGCAATAGACAGAAGCCAGGTGTTCCGCAAAGGCCAGCCCCTCGGCAAAATCGCCGCCATGTTGGTTGACGCTGTGGGTCACTTCAGCCATCAGGCGACCCAAATCGGCTGCCGGGTCTGCTGCCTGGCTGCGCTCCCAGTCAACGGCCACAACTCCCCCTTGAGGGGGGAAAATAAAATTCGTGGTGGTCGCATCCCCGTGATTGCGCGTTTGCGGGTAATCCCACACCAGGGGGTCTGTAGCCCATTTTTCAATCAATAACTCCAAACCGCTTTGAACGCTGGGATGGTTCCGAAGTACACCGTGCTTGGCCAGGTTGTCCACCAGCCGGTGAGCGTAATCCGCCGCCTGCCCAAAATCCGGGGTGGACTCGGGTTGAGCGCTGCTGGCGTGCAACGTCGCCAGGAATCTCCCTACGGTAGCGAGGATGTGGGCCAGTTTGCCCGGCTGGCTGCGGCGGATGGCGATCTGGTCCTCCAGCGTCAGCCCCGGGACGAACTCCAAAAATAGCGCCCCATCCCACAATCCCAGTGGCTTGACCGGCCTGCCAGCCTGCTCAGCGCCCAGATATGCCCAGGCCTGCTGCGTGCGGTGATACTCCCGCTCGGCATGCTGGAGAGCAGAGCTGCCGGTTTTAGATGCATAAAACTTGGCAACGACTTTCCAGCCGGTTTCCTGCTCCCAGTAAACATAGGCAGCCGGAGAAAGCCGGGCTGCCCGCCAGCTTGTAGGGGCACTGTCCTGATCCCACATCACGGTTTTGATGTGATCGATGACCGGGTCAGCATCCGGTAAAGAGAACCAGTTCCCCACCTGACTCTCTTGGGGCGAGGCAGGCGGCATCAACAGGACTGGCGATGATGAAGCCAGAGAATCTTTCATGCTTCTTTCCCTCGGCTAACTGGCTCCAACACAGGAGTCTCC
>CAZZFZ010000050.1:0-6674 GCA_964653835.1 uncultured Anaerolineales bacterium | reverse complement strand
GAGAATCTTTCATGCTTCTTTCCCTCGGCTAACTGGCTCCAACACAGGAGTCTCCTGCCGCAACCGGACGGGTTCGGGGGACTTTTTCGCCCGTACCCGCAAGTTGACCATCTCCACAAAGATGGAAAAGCCCATAGCGAAATAGATATATCCCTTAGGGATGGGAGTGTGCATCCCCTCCATGATTAATGCCAGGCCGATCAGCAACAGGAAACTGAACGCCAGCATCTTGATTGTGGGATGACGACTCACATAGGCGCTGATCGTTTCAGCAGAGAGGAGCATAACCGTCATCGCGATCACCACAACCGCGGTCATCACTCCCAGCAGTTTTTCAGCCAGGATGCTGATAAAAACCACATTGTCGATCCCCAAGACAATTTCCAGGGCCGTCAGCGAGATCAGCCCAATCCAGATTTCAGGGTTGGTCAACCATTCCACCGTTATTACACTTCCATGTTTTCTGTGTCAGTCGAGCTTTTGCGCCTGCGAACGACCAATACCGGGCACTGAGCATCGTTGATAATTTGATAGGTAACATCGCCCATTAACCAACCAGTCGGGTTGGTAGACGCCCTGGAAGCGCCGAGCATGATCAAGTCGTAGCTGCCTTTCTGGGCTTCGAGCAGAATTTCGCTCGCAACCGCGCCGTGGCGCAGTTCCAGTTCCGCTTTCACGTTCTTCTCGGCCAGCACGCTGGCGGCCTGGCGGAGGTGTCTGGCCATAGGCGTATCGGCCTGTAAAATATCTGGCAGATGTTCCTCAATTTTGGGTAGGCCGGTGTACATGCTCGGAATGGCGCCGGTGACGTGCAGCAACGTCACCCTGGCCTGGTTGGCCTGAGCCAGCCAGGAGCCCATCGCGATCACCGGATCCGCCACGTCCACACCGCTGGTGCAGATGAGAATGCGTTTAATTTGCGGTTGTTGCCGCTTGATCACCAGGACGGAAATCGGCGCCTGCCGGGCGACCCGCTGCCCAATTTTTATAGTGAGAAAATCCTTAATTTGCATGGCCTGGCGGGCCTTCAGCACGACCAGATCATAGTTTCCGCGGTTTATTTCTTCCAAAATGCCGTTGATCTCTGCGCCAATCCTCACCGAAGTGTCCACGCTCAGATTTGGGATCCACAATCTTGAGGTATCCAGGGCCTGGTGAGCAACAGTCAGGTCGCGAGCATTCTCGATTACGGTCAGCAAAGTTACCGAAGATTGTGTCTGGCGGGCGATCAGGCCGCCAAACAGGACTGCCGGCTTTGAATTGGATCGGCTGGAAACATAGATTAATATCTTCATACGGCGTTTCTCCTTGATCAGTGGCCACCTCCAGGCCCAACAAGCTGAAATAGAACCATCACAACACCAAGCAGCGGCAAGGCCGAAAACAACAAGCGAATGCGCGGCCCGGCGAAGAAGCGGGTGAGCACGGCACCGATTTGAGCACCCAGCGCGGCGCCGGTGTGCATCACCAGGGCCATCATCACGTCAACGTTACCTTTGAGGGCGTGCGTCAGGGTGCCGTAACCGGCTGAGATCATGATCTCAAACAGATCAGTGCCAATGGCGACGTGGGTGGGAATCCCCAAGACGTAGATCAACATCGGCATACGCACGAACCCTCCACCTACACCGAGAAGCCCAGCCAGCAAGCCAGTGATGAACCCTACCCCAACGATCAACCAGATCGAAATCGAACCGATCCCCGAAGCGGGCAAAGAAATCATCGGCGGGATTCTGAACTTCTGGATGTGCCGCGTCATGCCCCTGAAACCTAGGGCTTCTTTCACATCCAGATGCTCAGTGCGGATCATACGCAGGGCGCGCAGGCTCTCCCAGGCGGTGAAGGTGCTGATGATGAGCAGGATCACCACGTAAGCTATGCCGATCACGGTATCCACTTTGCCGCTGGCTTCGAGGAACTCAATCACCCGGGCGCCGCTCTCCACGCCCACAATCGTGCCCAGGATCATTATCAACCCCAGTTTGATATCGACGTGGCCCAGCACGCGATGCCGTTTGGCAGCCACGATGGATTTACCGGTCATGTGGGCCAGATCGGTGCCTACGACGTAATTCATCGGCACCCCCAGCCAGAACATCAACGGCCCGGCGATGAAACCGCCCCCAACGCCGAAGAAGCCACCCATGATCCCCACCAGAAAGCCGATTCCAGCCAGCAACAGTGGATTTACCGTTACACCTGCAACCAGAAATTCCATGAGGTAATCTCTTACTTCAGCCGATCGAGCTTAACCTTACTTAGCAGGAAAGACGTCAACCCATCAAGCAAAACGCCCTGAGCGACAATCAGAAACAACGCCAGAAAAGCGTACAAAGTCAGATTGCTGCGGGACAGATTGGTGAGATAATCATTGAGCAATCGCAGGACGACGAGGAAATACCCGACGACCAGCGTGCCATACAGAATCAACTCAACCAGGAAGTTGCGCAGAAACACTTGCAGGTCTGAAAGTTTGTTATCTGTCTTGGTCATTTTTCGCATCACTTTCTTGCCTTATTTGGGAGGCAGAGGAAGTACCAAGCAACTGACGGTAGATGTAACGCCCTACCACCCCGGCTGAGGCCAGCACAGGTACGATAACCAACGCGCCCAGAATGCCCTGCAAAACTACCGCGGCCATGATGGCGATAAAGACAATCCCATCGTGCATGTGTACACTGCGGGCAAAGATGCGCGGGCGGATCCAGATGTTCTTGATGTTGATCAAGAGCAGGTAAACCCCTGTCACCAGCGCCGCAAACCATAAGTTGGACATCTGCAAATAGGAAGAGCCTTCAAACAACGCCACAACGGTCGCCAAAACAGCCGCGATCGCCGGCCCGAGATCGGGGATGATGGTGAGGATACCGGCGATCAGGCCCAGGATCAGCGCGCCGGGTAGGCCAACCGCCAACCAGGCGAGCGAAAACATCACCCCGGTGACAACCATCAGGGCCAGGTTGCCGCGCAGATACCCCTGCCAGATGCGTTTGATTTCTGTGTACATCTGACGGGCGTCGCCCCGGTACCCTTCTGGAATGGCGTTGAAAACCCAGTCGCGCAGGCGAACCCAGTCGCGCAGCAGATAGTACACCGTTGCCAGAACGACTAGGCCCCAGATCAAATTCTTGCTGGTGGCTTCCAAAATGAGAAAAGCGTTTTCCGGGATTGTGGTGATACTCTCGGAGAGCAACCGGGTGAGGTCGGGGATCAAATACTCAAAGGTGAGTTCCCAGTTGAGGACAACCACCGGTTGCGAGAGCAGCACCTGCATTTGCGCCAGGATGTCCTGAAAATCAACAAACAAAACCTGGATTTCATCGATGAGAATCGGAACGAGAAGGGCCGAAAGAGCGATTACCCCTCCTAACCCTATAAAGAGCACAATCGTCGCTACCCAGGAACGCGACAGGCGAGTGTGGTGTGACAAAAACTCAATCGCCGGGTTGAGTAAAAAGGCGAGCAACGCGCCAATCACCAGCGGGCCGATCATCTCCCGCGCCCACCACAACAACCCGATGAACAAAATTGTCAGGACAGAGATGAGCCAGTAGCGAAAAGGAAGATCCCAGTGTTTTATCATAGGCACGCACAAGCAAAATAAGAGGGTCACTTTGTGCCTTGATCTTACCGGGGAGAAGCCCACGCGTCCTTATGGCAAACTAAAAACGACCTTAAGTTCACCTTAAGGTCGTTCCATGATAGTAGGCTTCCGCCCTCAAACAGATTCTACTATCAGGCCGATTCTTCTGTCGTGCGGGGAATGGGCAGCCAAATTGTAAAACAACTCCCCTCTCCGGGTGTGCTCTCAAATTCTAGACGGCCTTGATGGGCTGCAACCAGATCGCGCGCGATGCTCAACCCTAGGCCCATGCCCTGCGGGAAGCGGGTTTCAGTGCGCCCGCGGAAAAACGGATTAAAGACCAACGGCTGGTCTTCGATCGGGATTCCTGGCCCGGTATCCTTGACACAGATACAGACTTCACCATTCTTGACGTCAGCCTGCACGGTGACCGTCCCTCCGGGAGGCGTGAACTTGATCGCATTGTTCACCAAGTTACCAATCGCCTGGCCCAAACGCTCCGGGTCAACTTCGATGACTGGCAAGCGTTCGGAAATAGCGCTCTGCCAGGAAAGCCCCTTCGCGCGCGCTGCTTCCCGTTGCAAACGGAACAAGCTGGGCAGCCACTCGTTCAGGTCGACCTGCTGCTTCTCCAACACAAACGAGCCTACAACGAGATCATGCAACCCCGTTAAGTCGTCCAACAATCGGCGGAGGATGCCGATCTCGTCTTCCATTCCGGCCAACAATTCCCGCCGCAGGCTCTCATTCTCCACCGCACCGGCCTCCAACGCCTGGACGGCCGGCAGCAAGGCGCCCAGAGGGCGACCGAGTTCGTGTACCAGGTTTGCCAGCAACTTGCGTCGGGTGGTTTCCAACGTATGCAAGCGGGCGACCAGCAAGTTTACGGTTCGAATCAGATCACGGATTTCATCCGGGCCTCGCTCAGCGAGAGGGTCAACTTTCTGCCCGGTCGCCAACCGCTGAATGGAAACGACGATCTGCCGTAACGTCCGGCTCAAGTTGAGCGCGAACAACAACGCAATGCCCGTCCCGAAGATGAGGCCAACAGCCAGGATGCTAATGATCACACGTCGGAGCACCAGGAACCGCCCGTAAACGCTTTCCAGTGGATACGTCATCTGAACGATTCCCTGGACAGCCTGGGACTCAGCGCGGACAAGGACAAAAACGTCCACAACGCTGGATTGCGGGTAACGGCTGTACGTCGTGCGAATGACGATCTCCTCAGCAAGCGCCGCGTTCAACTGAGCATCCGACAGACTGGCAGCGGTCTGCTTCCGGTCGGTTGACCCTAAAAATTCCCCCTGTGAATTGAAGATAGTCACCCGGGCAGGCAAAATTGGCTCAAGTTGAGCGAGGTAAGCCCGGGTTTCCTGAGGATCATCCCAAATGCGGGGTTGGAGTGCGGTCAGTTCGGCCAGCAGCCGGGCCTCGCTGGCCAGTTCATCGGCAAAGCCAGGCAACAGGATGCGTGTTTCCACTACATAATCCAACGCCAACCCTGCAAGCAGGATGACGATGAGGAGCGGCAGGCTATGGCTGATGAGCAAGCGGGTTCGCAAGGAATGCATGCTCAGACCTCTTGGAGCACAAATTTATAACCAACCCCCCGAACGGTGATGATACGCTGAGGCTTGTTGGGATTCTCCTCCAATTTGGTGCGCAGGGCGCGAATATGGACGTAAACCACCTGAGGCTGCCCGACATACTCCGCGCCCCAAACCTTGTTCAACAAATCATCCGCCGAGAAGACGTAACCCGGTTGTTGGGCGAGCGTGTTGAGCAACTTGAACTCGATCGGCGTCAGATCAACCGCTTCGCCCTTCAACCTGACCGTGTGTGCACGCAGGTCAATATCGATATCTCCAACGGTATAAGCCTCTGGCACGCCAGGCGGCTGCTTGGGCTGGGTGCGCCGCAGAACGGCTTTGATGCGCGCCAACAACAGGCTGGTATCGAACGGCTTAGTGATATAGTCGTCCGCGCCGAGTTCGAGGCCCAGAATCTCATCCAATTCTCGACGCCGGGCTGTGATGAAAATCACCGGCACATCCGTCTGGGCGTTGAAATAACGCAGCGCCTCCAGGCCATCCATGCCGGGTAATCCGATATCCAGCAAAACCAAATCCACCGGCTCGCTCCGAAACCGCTTCAAGCCATCTTCGGCGCTGGCGGCGGTGAACACCTGATAACCAGCCTGCTGCAAATGAAAGCTCAGGCTGCGCCGAAACAGGATGTCATCGTCTATAAGCAGTATTTTTTTAGGCATTCCAGTCTTCTTGCATCTGATAACATTGGCCTTTCGGGAAAAATGCTGAGAGCCGCCAGTTGCGCGCCTCAATTTTGCAGTATACCACCTCCCTATCCGCCTGCTCCATCCTGTCACCTGACCAGGATGGGAGTGGCTAAAGATATGAGTTAGGACAACAGGTATGTGGAAGCCTACGGCTACACCTCGTCCTGCTGCCATTCATTGTTGCTCCTCCACCGTCTAGTGGGGAGACACAGGGTGGCCGCAGTAGAGGCAGTGGACAAGAGTACAGAGAATTGCGATCCATCTTACACTACAGTTTGTATTCACCCCCGCCCGATTTGGATTGCGGCGATATTTCTTACCGTCGTTTTCAATCCCCCTGTCCCGCATCGGTTTGATGGTGATCACGATGGTATTGAATGTGAGAAATGCCTCTGGCCTATGCTATATTGGCAAGTTAGCTGGATGCCCTCGTTGGCATCTGTTCTTTACTCACCTGGACATATAGGGGCCAAACAGGTCATTAGCATGAGACGTTGTGCCACCATCGTTGGTCCACAAGTGGGTTTGCTGTCTCCCGCCGAGCGCCAGGCTGGTCAGGTCGGCTTCGCTCAGGCCGAGGGGCTGGAGTACCTGGAGCGCTGTGCGGATTAATAAGTCTCGATAGCGGGTTTTGTCGATCTGTCCCCACGTCGGCGGCTGGGGCAGCCTCCAGGCATACACCCCCAGTCGCTCCCCTTTGATGTACACCATCGGCACCCGCTGCCCCACGCGCACATCCACCCCCGCAGCGCGCAGCTGCCGGGCCGCCTTGGCGGGCTCGGATTGCCCCTT
>CAZZFZ010000049.1:6864-17908 GCA_964653835.1 uncultured Anaerolineales bacterium | reverse complement strand
TCATTGGATCTCCTCCTAAAAATCTTTTCAAAATTAAATACCAAAATCAAAACGAGCCACAAATTGCAATTTTATTCTAGCACAAATTTAAAACGGGCAAATAGCATCCACTCCTTCCTTAAGGTTAGTCACAAGCGTACCTGGTAAACGTCAGGAAAGCGTCAGGTCAGGCATCTGTAAGCCCCCTTTCTCCGGACTGACAGCACTATCAACGACGGGAACGCAAGATCAACGCCGTCCCAATTGCCGCCAAAGCTACCAACCCGCTGATTAATGTCAACGGCGGCACGCGGCGAGGCGCGGCCACAGGAGCAACAACCTGAGCAGTCGGCGAAACATCCAGTGCGGGAGGGGCTTGCGTTGCCACGGGAAGAGATTCCCCCTCCGCGGGCAATGCTTTCTCCTGAGGCGCTTCAGCCGCATCGAGCGCCGCTTCTGGCGCGGCCATCTCTTCTTCGGCGCGGGGAGCTACCTCCTCGGCCAGGCTCTCCACGGGCGGCGCGGCAACCATCATCGGCTGGCGCATGCCAGTCACATCACGGAACAGCAAAACGATAAACAACAGGCTGGCCGCCGCGGCGACAAAGCTGACCGCGGGATAAAGCACAGCAGCCAGCGAGCGGCGCGGAGCCGCGGCTATATCCGGCGTGAGGGTGAAGTTCCGCCGCGCCCGCACCACAGGCAGGGAGCGCAAAACCTGCCGCATCTGGCGTAAATCATCCAGGGCGCGCTGCAAATCCGCATCGCGCGCCAATCGCCGCTCCAGACGTGCGCGCTTGCCAGAAGACAATTCCCCATCCAGATAGGCGGACAACCGCTCCCAATCACGGGAGGAGATCCTGTTGTTCATCATGAGGCCTCCTCCTGAAGACGTATCGAAGCAGGCAGAAGTTCCCCAAAGGCCCGTAAACAATCCTGCATCCTGCGCCTTGCGCGGGCCAGGCGACTGCGCACCGTCCCTACTGGCCGGGCGATGACCTCCGCGGCGGCGCGGTAATCCATCCCCTGCACGTCCACCAGCACAACTACCACGCGAAAATCCACAGGCAGGCGGTTGAGGCACTCCTGGATGGCGCGCGCCAGTTCGGCGCGCTGCGCGGCCTCCTCGGGGGTTTCACCGTCGGCGGCCATCCAGGGGAGCGATTCCCCGTCCCGGTCGTCTGGCCCCTCCGGCTCCAGCGGCGCGACCGGGCGACGCTGACGGCGGCGCAATTCATCATAGCAAGCGTTGGTGACAATCCGCAACAGCCAGCCGCGGAACGAACCACCGCGGTAGGTGTGCAGCTTACGATAAGCGGCGATGAAGGCTTCCTGCGTGGCATCTTCGGCGGCGTCCACCTCGCCCAGCACGCGGTACGCTTGCGTGAAAACCCGATCCTGATGCGCCAGCACCAGGCGGTTGAAAGCGTCCAGGTCGCCCTCCAGGGCCAGGCGGATCAACGCAGCCTCATCCATGCTGTGCATTATAAACCACGCTCCCTCCCCACACCAGTGCGCCTCGCATGGTGAGCCTCCCGCAGGTCATGAATCGCTTTTAGATGCCGCATCGCCGATATTTCGCCTGGCGCTCCTTGTTCAAGCCCCGCATTAGCCTGCGGGAGGTTTCTTAGCACGGACGGGGAACCACCGCGCCCTCGGCTTGCTCAATCGAAGCAAGACGATTACAATCACCAAAACCAAACCAGGGAAACCAACATGCCACCTCAACCCATCCAGGATACCTACCCCGACGAGTGGAGCCACTGCTACGGCTGCGGCCGCCTGAACGATCACGGCCTGCACGTTCAGACGTTTTGGGACGAAACCCGCGGCGAGACCTACGCCCACTTCACCCCCCGCCCTTATCACACCGCTTTGCCCGGTTACGTCTACGGCGGGCTGATCGCCTCGCTGATCGATTGCCACGGCACCGGTTCGGCGGCCATCGCCATGCAACAGGAATTCCAACGCCAGCAGCAGGACACCGCTCCTCCACCCGCCTTTCGCTTTGTGACCGCCGCGCTGCACGTCAACTTCCTCAAACCCACCCCGCTGGGGCCGACCCTCGAGCTACGCGGCCAGATCACCGAGGTCAAAGGGCGCAAAGTCACCGTCGCCATCTCCCTATCGGCGGAGGGCGTCGTCACCGCTCACGGCGAAGTCGTCGCCGTACAGGTCCCTGAAGACTGGACACCCTCCACGGAGTAACACGCATGTCCCTCGAACTTTCCCGCATCCAGGCCTTGTGCTTCGACGTAGACGGGACGCTGAGCGACACCGACGATCAGTTTGTACACAAGCTCGCCCAAAAACTACAACCGCTGCGCTTTCTGTTCCCCAACAGTGACCCGCGCCCCTTTGCGCGCCGCGTGGTAATGGCCACCGAAACGCCGGGGAACGTGCTCTTTGGGTTGCCGGATCGCCTGGGGATTGATGGCCCCCTGGCCACCCTTGGCGACGCCCTTTACCGCCTGGGGTTGCGAGGCGAGCCAGAACCGTTTTTGCTCATCCCTGGTGTGCGCGCCATGCTCGAAGAGTTGCAACCGCGCTTCCCCCTGGCGGTCGTCAGCGCCCGCGGCGGGCGCAGCACGGCCTGGTTCCTGGAACAGTTTGACCTCACACCCTTCTTTCGTTGCGTGGCTACCGCACAAACGTGCAAGCACACCAAACCTCACCCCGATCCAATCCTCTGGGCCGCCGGGCAGATGGGCGTTGAGCCAAAAAACTGCCTGATGATCGGCGATACCACCGTGGACATCCTGGCTGCCAAAGCCGCCGGGGCGCAGGCCGTCGGCGTACTCTGCGGCTTCGGCGAGGAAGAGGAACTGCGCCGCGCCGGCGCGGATCTCATCCTGCCCACCACAGCCGATATCCCCGCCGCGCTGAACTTGTGAAAGATCCCATGTCATATTGAAATACACACAGAAATAGCCTATAATGAAAGCAATATGAAAGCAATCACACGCTGGATTGGGGTCATTATCTTCCTGACAGGCCTGAGCGGGCTTCTCTGGGGTGATGTGCGCGCTCAAACCACCCCTGAGGGCCGCTATTTTCCTGAAACTGGCCACTGGGTTTCCGGCGATTTCCTGGAGAAATATAACCTCGCTCCCAACCCGGAAGCGATTTACGGCTTGCCCATCACCGATGCCTTCATCGACCCGACCAGCGGTCACCTGATTCAGTATTTCGAAAAAGCGCGTTTTGAACTTCACCCCGAGGAAACCGAAGATCTGCGTGTTCAGCTCACCCCCCTGGGTGAGCTGTTATATATCCCCGGCGAATCCATCCCCACCCCGCCCAACTACCCTGCATGCACCTTCTTCCCGCAAACCGCCCAGTCGGTGTGTTACGCCTTTTTGGAGTACTTTGAAGCCAATGGCGGAGTCAGCCAGTTTGGCTACCCGATCTCCGGCTTCGAAAGCCACGATGGATGGATCTCGCAATACTTCCAGCGGGCACGCTTCGAATGGCATCCTGAAATGCCCCCCGGTGAGCGCGTTCAACTGGCCGACTTGGGCCGGCAATACTTTCACACCCGCGGGGAAGACCCAGCATTACTCAAACCAGTCCCCGGCAACTTTATCCCCCAGCAGACGGTCATCCGCCTGCAGGTTCACGCCTTTGCCAGCCAGCCAGTGATGCCTCGCGCTGGCGGGCCGCAAACGCTTTACGTGATTGTATACGACCAGAGCTTCCGCGCCGTTGAGGGGGCGGAAGTCAGCTACCAGATCAAGCTACCGGACGGGGCGATATTCAGCGGCGAACTGCCCCCCACTGATAAAGAAGGGGTGAGTTCTACAGGCGTCATCATCCCCCAGGATATCGCCGGAACGGGGGAAATCATCATCACAGTGACCTCAGGCCTGCTTCAGGCGCAAACGGCCACCGCCTTCCAGCTTTGGTAATTTGGTAACCCACAAAACAACACCCCCGCGAAGAGGGTGTTCGTCATTCTACAGCGTATCCAGCAGGCGCTGGTATTTCTCTTTCTCCGCGGGATCCAACTCGATAATTTTCCGGATCATCTCACCAGCGCCGGATTTGTCCCCCGCTTCCAGCAACAATTCCCCAGCGGCATCATAGTGCCGGATAGCCTCTCGTTTATCCCCCAACTGATGATATTGGGTCGCCAGGCGGTAATGCAACATCGGTTGAGTCGATTGCTCGCTGACGATTTTCTCAAGCAGTTCAACAGCACGCTTTTGCTCGCCTGCTTTCGTCATGTGCCCAAGGAAATGATCCACGGCCACAAGCGCCTGCTCCGGCTCACCCAGGTTGAATAACAGGTTAATCAAATTGTAGTTGGCCTCATCATCCTCCGGTTGCATGGTGCACACCTGCTTATACAACCCCGCTGCCTTCCGCCAGTTCAAACTCTGCGTCTCAATATCCGCCAGACGGTGAAGGATACGCACCTGCCATTCTCCTGCACGCTCCACCTGCCGGGCAAGCTGTAATGCCTGTTCATAATCCTGGCGCGCGCTATCGATATCGGCCAGGCTGTAGTGCGCGTCAGCCAGGTGGATGTATTCCTCAATCGCTTCTTCGATCTTCCCCCATTCCACCAAACGATCAATTAACTGGTGGCGGATTTCCAGGTTCATCGGGGCCATTTCAACCACGCGCCGCAGCATGGCGATAGCCCGGCGGGGTTCGCCGCGGATAGTGTAGGCGCGGGCAATCACGTTGAATTTCTCCGCCGCCTCGGTCAGCAAATCTTTAGTAATCAACAAGTCTCCCAAGGCAATGTGCAGGGGCAAATAGGTCGGTGCGATATCCATGGCGAAGAGGATCTCCTCCAGCGCCGCATCGAGGTGACCGGCGCGCACATGGGAGCGGATGGTGCTCATGGCTACCACCACCTCACTGCTGCTGGCCTCCAGCAAGGCTTCTGCCAGCGGCGTCGGCGTGTCACCATCAAGCTGCTCCCCCAGTTGACGGCGTGCATCTGCCAGGTGATTGCGCCAGTTGGGGCGCATGAGCAATTCGTGGATGTTTTCGCACAACCGCTTTTGCTGCTCTTCATCCCGCGAGCGCGAAAACGCCTCAATCAACGGTTCGTACAACTCGCGCAATTCATCGGCTTTTTCCGGGGGGACGACCTGGGCATCGGCGGCGCTCAAGGCCTCCAAATAGCGCGCCGCCGCCTTGGCGTACTTCCCGCGCTGATACCAGATCTGCCCCAGCAACAATCGCGCCCCAAGCGCAAAGCGGGCATGCCCGGCGGCTTTCTGCAATGACCGCACCGCGCTCTCCAGGCGCTCTTCCTTCGCCTGAATATACCCCAGACTGAAGTACGCCGCCGGTGCGTCCAACCCGGCATTGATTGCCCCTTTCAATTCCTCGCCAGCCTGAACAGTATCCCCTTTGGTGAACAAATCCACCGCCACACCCAGATGAAGCATGATCTTCGTCCGGTCGGCGTTCTTCGAAAATATCGGGCTAGCGCCATGCAACATGGCCTGCAATCCCGAGCGTTCAGCCACAACCGGTTGTGGTTCGCTGGATTGCTCGAAGAACAATTGCGCCAGACCCGAGAGGGCAGCCTGCTGCGCCTCTTCCACCGGATCAAGCTTGCTGTCTTTCTGGTGCTGGGTCTCTTCCTGCGGGCGGGTCTTTTTACTGACGGAGAGTTTCTTGAACGGGCCTGTCCCCCCCTGAGGGCGGGAGGGTTTGGGCAACAAAGTTCCGGAGCGCAACATGGCCAGGGCCTGCTGAGCTTCCTGATGCTGAGAGTCGATGTTCAGGGCACGCTGCACCGCCTCAAACGCCTTTTCTTTCTGCCCGGCGTGCTGCAACAGGCCGGCGATGTGCAGATACTCACGCACAGCCTGGGATTTGCGCCCCAGCCGTTCGAACACCACCGCCAGACGGCTATGCGCCTGCAGGCTCTCCGGATCTATTGAAACCACCCGCGACCAGTTCTCAATCGCCTTTTCAATATCCTTCTCTTTGAGGTAGATCTCCGCGGCGCGCATCGACATGGTGATCGCCCGGCGAGGATGCCCCATATTTTCGTACAGCATGGCCGCCTTCTCCAGCGGCACAGGGTCCGTCGGAGCGACTTCCGCGGCGCGCAGATAATAACGCAATGATTTCTCCACCTCCCCCATATTCAAGAAAGCCAGCGCCAGGTTGCTCAACGCCTTGGGGTCATCCGGCTTGGCTTCCAGCGCTTTGCCGTACAGCGCAGCGGCGCGTTCCCAGGCCTGCTCCCAGGCGGCGGAATGCCCTAGATTCATGGCTTGTTTGTAACGTTGTTCCTGCGCGTCCATTACACCACCCGTCTCATCAATACCTGTGAAGGATTTACGCTTTGGCTGCCAGGCGGCGCAGGGTTCCCCAGTTCTTCCCCACGCGCGCTTCGGTCAATAGCGGCACATCCAGCGGATAGGCACTCTCCATCGCCGAGCGTACAGCAACCGCGGTGGCTTCAACCTCCTCTTGCGGACATTCTAACACCAATTCATCATGCACCTGAAGCAACATCCTGGCGTTTAAGTCGCTCTCGCGCAGAACATCTGCAACGCGGATCATGGCGATCTTCATGATGTCCGCCGCTGTCCCCTGAATAGGAGCGTTGATCGCCTCGCGCTCCTCCCGCTCGCGCTGCTGCCGGTTTTGCGCGTTACGCAGGCCAGGGAAATAGCGCCTGCGCCCTAGCAAAGTCTCCACATATCCCTGCTCAGCGGCCTGTTTGCGGATGTTGTCCAGATAGCGTTTCACGCCGGGGAATTTCTGGAAATATGCCTTCACGAAATTTTCGGCTTCGGCCAGCGTCAGGTCGGTTGAGCGCGTCAACCCAAAGGGACTCATGCCGTAGATCAGGCCAAAATTAATCGCCTTGGCATGACGGCGCTGGGTCGGAGTGACGGCATCCAGAGGGACGCCAAACACCGCCGCCGCGGTGGTGGCGTGGATATCCTGCCCGCGGCGAAAGGCGTCCAGCATGGCTTCATCGCCCGACATGTGCGCCACAATGCGCAGCTCCACCTGAGAGTAATCAACGGCCAGCAACTGATTGCCCGGCGCGGCGACAAACGCCTGCCGCACCCGGCGCCCCAGTTCCGTGCGGATGGGGATGTTCTGCAGGTTAGGCTCCGAGGAGGCAATCCGGCCGGTGCGCGAACCGGCCTGATTATACGAAGTGTGCACCCGCCCGGTGCGCGGGTTGACCTGCTGCGGCAGAGCATCTACATAAGTGGAACGCAGCTTGGAAAGCTCCCGATACTCCAACACCCACTGAATCACCGGATGTTGATCGCTGAGCGTCTCAAGCACCCCTGCCGCCGTGGAGAAATATCCGCTGGCCGTGCGGCGGATCCCCGCTGGCGGTTTGAGTTTCAGACGGTCGAACAGCGCCTCCGAGAGCTGCTTGGGGGAATTCAAATTGAACGGGCCACCGACGGCCTGATAAATCTGCTCCTCAATCGTCCGCATTCGCTCCATCAGCTCAGCCGACATCTGTTCGAGGAAATCCATGTCGAGGGCGATCCCGTTCATCTCCATCGCCGCCAGCACAGGGATCAAGGGCATTTCAATCTCGTCAAACAACCTGGCCGCGCCAGCCTCATCCAGGGCAGCTTGCAATTGCGGCATCAACTGCAACACCACAACGGCATCATCGGCAGCGTACTGCGCCACCTCTTCAATAGCCACCTCGGCCATGCTGATTTGCTTCTTCCCCTTGCCGATCAGGGCCTCGATCTCGGTCATCTCCCGCCCCAGGCGAACCCAGGCCAGCTTCTTCAACCCCAGGTTGCGCGAATCGGGATTGGTCAGCCATTCAGCGATCATGGTATCAAACCCCAGCGGGCTGACCTCCAGGCCATAGCGCGCCAGCACCACATAGTCATATTTGATGTTATGCCCGGCCTTGGGGATGTGCGCATCGGTCAGCGGGGGACGCAGGGCTGCGAGGACGGTCTGCAAGGGGAGTTGTTTCCCCCGGCGATGCCCCACAGGGATGTAATATCCCTGCTGATCATCCACCGCCAGGGAGATTCCCACCAGCTCCGCCTGCATCTGATCGGTGGAGGTGGTCTCCGTATCCACTGCGATCACCTCAGCCTGCGAAAGCGCGGCGACTAGTTTTTCCAGCGCCTCCGCCGTGTTGACAACCCGCGCGGATGGGCCATCCGCCTTCACAGCGACGGCAGCCGGCACGGCCTCCGCGAACAGGGAAAGCTGTCCTCCACCCCGCGCGGCCGCAGGGTGATGCCGCTGATTCAGGAGATCCAGCCGTTTGAGCAGCGAGCGGAACTCCAGCTGGCGGAAGAGCGCCTGAGCCGCAGCGGGGTCAAACTGCTCGGCGCGGGCGGCATCCAGGTCAAAGGTCACATCCAGGTCGGTGACTATGGTCGCCAGCTTTCGGCTCAAGTAAGCCATCTCGCGATCTTGCTCCAGCTTGCTGCGCAGGCCGGGTTTCAACTCGTCGAGGTGCGCGTAAATCGCATCCAGGTCGCCATATCGTTGCAACAGCATCACGGCGGTCTTCTTGCCCACACCACGCACGCCGGGGATGTTATCGGAGGAGTCCCCCATCAGGGCTTTGTAATCCACCACCTGAGAGGGACGCACACCAAGCGCGGCTTCCACATCGGCGGGGCGGTAATCCCTGGCGTCGGAAAGCGTGCGCCCCGGCAGGTTGACGATCACACGTTCATCAACCAGTTGCAATAAATCCCGATCGCCGGTGTAAATCTTCACCCCCAGCCCTTGCGCCGCGGTGTGGCGCGCCACGCTGCCGAGCACATCATCCGCCTCATACCCCTCCATCTCCAGGCGGGGGATGCGCAGCGAATCAACAAGTTGGCGGATGCGTCCAATCTGTGGGCGCAGGTCCTCTGGCATTTTAGCGCGCGTGGCCTTGTATTCAGGATACAGTTCGTCGCGGAAGGTTTTCCCCGTATCGAACACCACCGCCAGATAATCAGGGTCCTCCTGCTCGAGGATGCGCAACAACACGCTGGTGAATCCGTACACACCGGCGGTTGGTTCACCCTGGCTGGTCGTCCAGCGGCTGGCCGCCTGGCCGCGCGTCAGGGCATAGAAGGCGCGGTAGGCCAGCGCATGGCCATCGATGAGGGTTAAAATGGGCGGCATTGTTCCTGTGTCGTCAATCACCAGGTGAAATGGCGCGCAGCCGACGTCTCACACCACTCCCTGACGGGCGCGCACATTATCAATAAACTCTTGAACCATCTGACGTGTGAAGGGGTCGCGGCCGTTGACGATCAAATACCCCGAAGCCCAAAACTCGCCCGAGGGGTTATCCCGCTCCAGGCGAGGGAATTCTTCAAAAATGCGTCGCGAGGTCTCCACGCGCAGATTGTGCACCATCATCCCCGGCGAAGTATTCGGAGGGACAACGGCGATCCAGTGCAAATAATTGGGGCGCACGGCGAGGTGCTCCAGACGCCAGTCAAAGGCCAGGCTAAGCTGTTGCACCCATTCAGTGAGACGATCGGCCAGGTCGCCCACCAGATGATGTTGCGGTAATCGCGGCACCAACACGCAGGCATACGTCAGGTTGTGCAGGGTGAGGGTATCCGACTCGACGGCAAGCTGGCCGCGCTTCCCGTTTTCATATTCGACTTCGGCGGCAGCTAGGCGCTCCTGCGGTTGCTCCACAGCGATGACCGTCGGGCGCGTGTCGGCATCCGGTTCAACTTCCTCTGTCTCCAACGCTTCGTCTTCCAGAAAGCGTCCTTCTTCTGCCTGGGGGCGCGCATCCACCTCGGGCTCCACCTCTGAAACCCCAACATCAAGGGTTGGAGCGGTTTCCACAGCCGCGGCCTCGGGCGCGGGGATATCCAGCGATTTGAGCAAATCATCCAGAAAAGCCTGCCGTCCCTCAGCAAATGCGCCCTGGTCAGGACGCCAATCGGCGGGGATGGCAACCTCATCCGCTTGCAGGTCTCTCTCTTCCACCGCGGTGGTTTCTTGTACAGCAATTTCATCCACCATCGAGTCGTCGCCATCCTTTGGCGGTTGGGAAAGTTTGCGCGCCAGCGCGCCAGCGCGCGTGCGCATCTCCGAAAAGGGCATTTCGGTCTCAAACGCCAGCGCCAGCACGTAGTCGCCGCCCAGGCTGGTGGCATAGAGCATGTATTCGCTGTTGGTGGATTCCAGGCGGATGAAGCGCGCCAGGTCGCTGCCGCCATCGTGTGCCCAGTAATGCGCCACAGCCCGCGCCAGCTCCTCCACCGCCGGTTGAGAAAGCTGCCCGGCATACGCCCAGGTCTGGCTGCCGCGGGTAATCAGCGCAGCATGCGCTGCCGATTCCAGGGAAAGACGGGTAAGGTGTTGCGCCACCCGGTTAACATCCTGCAACCAGTCCGGCGCCGGCGCTGGCGCGACGGATTTTTTCGTCACCGCTGAGAGGAACGCCCCCGGCTCCCCCAACGCCCCGCTGGAAGCTGTGCGGGCAACGAGATCCCCCGATACCGCATCGAGGGTATCCAACAGATTGGGGAGATAGAAAGGCATGGAAAGCCAGGCATCAACCAGCTCCTGGTAAGCGGGGTCATTTTGATCGCCTCGCTGGGCCGGCATCGCCACTACGCGCACTTCGGCAGCAGCGCGCAATTCCGCGATAAACTCCGGCGCGGTTTTCACCGCGCCAAGATCCACAAGCACCAGGTCGTACTGCGTTGTCGCGACCCGTTCTAACGCCTGCTCGCGCTCATAAACCAGGTCTGCGCGATAACGCCCGGTTTCACCCAGGGCTTGCTTTATCAATTCCCCCAAACTGCGAATCGAAGTAACGATCAGCACATGGACGGGCATAATATGAGTGTATCATGGGGTTGGGCACGGTGCAAGCCGGGCTGTGCTATCCCTGCGCCCGCCCAAGGGATTTTCCTAGCCTGCCATCAGGGTTTTGACCAGTCCCATGAATTCCTGCCACTCCTCTTCAAAGAAGTGGACTGTGACGTTGTTCAATTCCAGATGATAGGTGGTCTCGCCATCCGGTTCTTCCGCCAGCCAGGCGACGTAGTTCTGCGTCTCGGCGATGGTTTTAGTTTTGGGTTCAGGGATTTCCGTCATAGTTGTTCCT
>CAZZFZ010000049.1:0-6764 GCA_964653835.1 uncultured Anaerolineales bacterium | reverse complement strand
ATAGTTGTTCCTCTCCATCAGGGAGCCGGGAGCACATACCACGGGCTGACAAACCCGCCGTTCAGGCGGACTTCAAAGTGAAGGTGCGGCCCGGTTGAATTGCCAGAACTGCCTCCCAGGGCGATCAACTGCCCCTGCCGCACGCTCTGACCGCAGGAGACGTTAATACTGCTGTTGTGGGCGTACAGCGTCTGATAACCATTGCCGTGGTCAATCGCCACCGTGTAGCCATACCCCCCCGCGGCCCAACCCGCGAAGACCACCACGCCGCTATCCGCCGCGACGATGGGTTCGCCGATGCCCACACCGATGTCAATCGCCAGGTGTCCCGACCAGTAGTCGTTCCCTGAGAGGGTGTGATTGCTCGTCGGCCAGATGAACGCGCCGCTGCCATATAGCCCATCCGATGCGCCAGCGCACCCCCCGCCGCCATATAGTCCAGTGGAAACCCCGGCCGAGCCGCGCGCGGGGACCGGCACAATCCACTGCTGGAATTCACGCTGCCCGCCAGGGATCATCACCCAGGAATCCGGTTCAACCTGCGGATCGGTCAAGTCAAAGCGGTTTCCTGTCCAGTTGAGGATATCTTCCACATCCGCGTCGAAAGAATCGGCCACCGATTCCAGCGTATCGCCCTCCTGCCAATGATAATACACCCCATCCACCGGCGGAATGCGCAAAACCATTCCCGGCGAGAGGGAATGCGGGTCATCCTGAAGCACGTCATAATTAGCCCACAAGACGGTTTCTGGTTCAACGCCAAATTCGGCCGCGATGCCAAAGACCGAATCCCCCGGCTTGACAGTGTACTCCACCGCCTCGTAGCGTGGGCGCTGCGGGATCTCCGTTTTGAGCATGGCGCGACGGTGCAAGCCGTTCGCTGAGGAAGAAGCGGCCAGAGCCGGCATCACAGAGGGCAAGGCCGGTGCCGAAGCCTGAGTTGCTGTAGGGCGGGGCTCCAGAGAATTTCCGGCGGCAAATACTCCCTGCGGGTGTATTCGACTCCAACCTAAAAAGCCGGCAAACACCACCAACCCCAGCGCGGCGGCCCAACTCAGCCAGTACAACCAGCGTTTCATACCAATATGCCTGTTATCACAGAAGGGAGATAGAGTTACTCATTCAAGGTCATCAGGAATTCCTGATTATCCTTGGTGTTCTTCAAGCGATCGATGATCGCCTCCGTCGCCGAACCGGGATCCATCCCCGCTCCATGCGGAGGCGGGGCGATCATCTGGTCGAACATGCGGCGCATCAGCCAGACGCGTGGAGTGAGATCCGGCCCCAGGAGGATCTCCTCGCGTCGAGTGGAGGAGCGGGCGATGTCAATGGCGGGGAAAATACGGCGTTCCTGCAACTCCCGCGAGAGGTGCAATTCCATGTTGCCGGTCCCTTTGAATTCCTCATACACCACGTCATCCATGCGCGAGCCGGTGTCAACCAGACAGGTAGCCACAATGGTCAGTGAGCCGCCCTCTTCGATGTTGCGCGCCGCGCCAAAGAAACGCTTAGGCGGGTAAAGCGCCGAAGGATCAATACCGCCGGAAAGCGTACGACCGGAGGGCTGCACAACCAGGTTGTAGGCGCGCGAGAGGCGGGTGATCGAATCCATGGCGATGAAGACATCGCGCCCGACTTCAACCAACCGCTTGGCGCGCTCGATGACCATCTCCGCCACGCGCACATGGGAGGAAACCGGCTCATCAAAGGTAGAGGAGACCACCTCGGCATCCACCGAGCGATCCATGTCGGTCACCTCTTCCGGACGCTCGCCGATCAGCGCGACAATCAAATACACCTCAGGATACTGGCTGGAAATGGCGTTGATCACGTTTTTGAGGATGGTGGTTTTACCTGCCTTTGGCGGAGAAACGATCAAACCGCGCTGCCCGCGGCCAATCGGGGTAATCAGGTTAATCAACCGCGTGGCAAGCAGGTTGCGATCCGTTTCCAAATTAAAACGTCTGTCGGGGAAAATGGGGGTCAGTTTTTCAAATCGCGGGCGGCGGGCGGCCTCTTCGGGACTAAACCCGTTGATGCTCTCCACCTTCAGCAACCCGTAATGCCGTTCTGATTCACGCGGCGGGCGCACGTGCCCTAGAATCATATCGCCGTTGCGTAGTTTGTAACGGCGAATTTGTGATTGGGAAACATACACATCGGTCGCGCTGGGCTGATAGTTTTCCAGGCGCAAAAAACCGATGCCTTCGCTCATAATCTCCAGAATGCCGCCGCGCACCTCCAGGCCCTCGCGTGCGGCCTCGGCCTGGCGGATAAGCATAATCAAACGTTCTTTTTTCAACCGCGCGGCCTTGGGAATATCCAAATCCAGCGCAATCTGGCGCAATTCGTGTAGAGGTTTGCGTTCGAGTTCTGCAACGTTCATATGAAAGTCCTGCTTCGGGAAAAGATATATGCCGCGTCCGTGTCAGACATCCACCACTGCTTTGCACCGGCGCGAAAACAGGGCAATGGTCAACGCGGTTGATTCACTTGTGAAATACCATCCAGGGGGAAAGCCGTGTGAAAATTATAGCATGCCCCCCAAGGGGGTGCAAGCCCAATTCAAAAACATCCGCGCGGCGATGCCGCCTCACCGCCCCGATGGTATAATCTTTCACATGTTAAACAAACTCATTGGGATCGAAGAACGCTACGCCGCCATCAACGAGGAGTTGATGCGCGTGGGCAATGATTACGAGCGCGCCGCCGAACTGGGGCGCGAACGCGCCGACCTGGAACCGCTGATCCACAAAGCCGCCGAGTACCGTCAGGCGCTCAACGAGCTGGAAGAAGCCAAAGCCCTGCTCGACAGCGACGACCCCGAAATGGCCGAACTGGCCGCCATGGAAGTCGCCGATCTGGAGGCGCGCATCCCTGCGCTTGAGCAGGAACTCAAAACCATGCTGCTGCCCAAAGATTCGCGCGACAACCGCAACGTCATCGTGGAAATTCGCGCTGGCACAGGCGGCGATGAGGCCGGCCTGTTCGCCGCCGATCTCTTCCGCATGTATAGCCGTTACGCCGATAAACAGGGCTGGAAAGTGGAAGTCCTCTCCGCCAACGAAACCGGCGTGGGCGGCTTCAAAGAGATCGTTTTCCTGATCAAAGGCAAGGGCGCTTACTCGCGCCTGAAGTTCGAATCCGGCGTGCATCGTGTGCAGCGCGTGCCAGTGACTGAATCGCAGGGGCGCATCCACACCTCCACCGCCACCGTGGCCGTGCTCGCCGAAGTGGACGATGTGGAAATCGAGATCCCCGACAACGAAATCAAAATGGACGTTTACAAATCCGCGGGCGCGGGCGGGCAAAACGTGCAAAAGAACGCCACCGCCGTGCGGCTGACTCACCTGCCCACCGGGATCGTGGTGCAGTGCCAGGATGAACGTTCCCAATTACAAAACCGCCAGCGGGCGATGAGCATCCTCAAAGCGCGTCTCTACGAGATTGAAGAGGCCAAACGCCGCGCGGAGATCGAGGAAAACCGCCGCTCCCAGATTGGTACCGGCGAGCGCTCGGAGAAAATCCGCACCTACAATTTCCCGCAGTCGCGCGTCACCGATCACCGCATTAACGTCTCTTCCTACAACCTGCCCGCCGTGCTTGATGGCGATCTGGAAGAGTTCATCGACGAGCTGGTCACCCGCGACGAGGCCAAGCGCCTGGCCGAAGCTGGATTGTAAGCATGGCCGCGCCGCGCCGCGCCGTCACGCTGGGGCGCACCCTCGCAGCGCTCAAACATCGCCTCGCCCCCCACAGCGAAACCCCCGCCCTCGACGCGCAAACGCTCTCAGCGCACATCCTGGGGAAGAGCCGCGCCTGGCTGTTGGCACACCCGGAATACCTCCTTACCCCCGAAGAAGAAGCCCGCCTCGAAGAGGCCGCCGCGCGCCTGCAAGAGGGCGTCCCACTCCCCTACGTGCTGGGGCGCTGGGAGTTCTACGGGCTGACGTTCACGCTCACGCCGGATGTGCTCATCCCCCGCCCCGAAACCGAACTGCTGGTAGAGCAAGCCCTCGCCTGGCTGCGCCGTCACCCTCGCCGTCGCCTCACCGTTGACGTGGGCACTGGCTCCGGGTGCATCGCCATCACGCTGGCAAAGCACATCGCTGACCTACAAGTGCTCGCCACCGATCTCAGCTCCGCGGCCCTTACGGTGGCACGCGCCAACTCCCGCATACACGGCGTGGAGCAGCGCATCCGCTTCCTCCAGGCCGATCTGCTGCAACCGCTGGGCGAGGCGCGCTTCGACCTGATCTGCGCCAACCCGCCCTACATCCCCAGCGCAACGCTGCGGCGGCTGGCCGTCTACGGGCGGGAGCCGACGCTGGCGCTCGACGGCGGCGAGGACGGGCTGCGAATCATCCGCCCCTTGCTGGCGCAGGCGCGACGACACCTTGACCCCGGAGGGCTGCTGCTTATAGAGATCGAAGCCACCCTGGGGGAAGCCGCGCACGCCCTCGCCCATCAGCTTTTCCCCCACGCAGAGATAAAACTGCGGCGCGATCTCGCCGGGCACAACCGGTTGCTATCCATTCAAAAGGAAACATGAAGACCGAAATCCTCCCCGCCAGCCATCCCGACGCCCTCCCCCGCGCCCTGGAAATCCTCGACCAGGGCGGCGTGATCGCCTTCCCCACCGACACCGTTTACGGCCTGGGCGCGCGGGTTGACTTGCCGGAGGCGATCGCCCGGCTCTACACGGCCAAAGCGCGCCCCCCGGAGAAGGCCATCCCCGTGCTGATCGGCACAGTGAATGACCTGCAACGCGTCGCCGTGGATCTCCCTGAAGTCGCACATCTGCTGGGGCAACGTTTCTGGCCCGGGCCGCTCACCCTGGTCGTGCCCCGCCATCCGGCGTTGCCGGCCATCCTCGGCCCGCTCCCCACCGTTGGCGTGCGCCAGCCAGACCACCCCGCGGCGCTGGCGCTGCTGCGGGCAGCCGGGCCGCTGGCGGTTACCTCGGCCAACCGCTCTGGGGGAGCAAACGCCCGCTCAGCCGACGAAGTCCTGGCCCAGCTTGACGGCCACATCCCCCTGATCCTTGACGGCGGCATAACCCCTGGCGGCTCGCCTTCCACGGTCGTTGATTGCACCACATCGGAACTAAGAATCCTGCGCCCCGGTCCCCTCGCCCTGGATGAGCTTCTGGCCGCGCTGAATGAGGCGTCTCGCCCCGGCCACCGTTAAATCACGCCTCTATTTCCACGCTGGCGTTATTTAGATAACTTTTATCTTGGTTTCATCTTCTTCTTATTTTTAACCATATAATGATAATTGCATTCTCCTCATACACTCAATCCGCCCCGAAGGGAACTGGAGCCTCCCCCCCGGGGCGGTTGAGTTTAAGGGTAAGAACGGCCTTCATCGGCGCGTCAGGGGATCAGCACAGGAGGCATCCATGACTCAGCTAGAGATTCAACGGGCGCAGAAAGACGATTTTTTCGCCCACCACCCCCAAAGTCCATTAACACCAGAGCAGCGCGCCCATTTCGCCGGCCTCAACTACTTCCCAGAGAACCCTGCCCTGCGCTTTGAACTCGATATTGAGGAATTCCCCGAAAAAGAGGCCGTCACCATGCAGACCTCAACCGGTGACGAACAACGTTACATTCGTTTCGGGAAGATACATTTCTCCGTCGAAGGGCAACCCACCGCACTGACCGTCTACCAGAGCCAGCACGGTTTTTTCATTCCCTTCGTTGATGCCCTGGCGGGCAAAGAAACCTACGGCGCGGGTCGTTACCTCAATCCCCACATCCTGCCCAACGGTAAATTACTGGTGGACTTCAACCAGGCCTACAACCCCTATTGCGCCTACAACGACCGTTGGTCGTGCCCACTAACGCCGTTTGAAAATCGCCTACCAGTTCTGATCCGCGCGGGCGAAAAAATCTTCAAAACCGCACCGGAGGCTGTATGAAAAATCACCCTCTGCTATACCTGATGGTGACCGCCGGGCTGGGCTTTTTCGCCGCAGCCTGCGCATCTTCTTCGGGCGTTACTGCTACAGAAACCCCAGCCCCAACAGGCGCGTCGTCAGGTATGGACGAAGCGGAATACGAAATCGTCACCCTGCTGCCTTTTGACGGCATCCCGGCGATCGACGATCCTGAATTCCTCAGCATCGCCCAGGCCGATGAAGAATATGCTCCCGACGAGATGGTGATCGGCGTCGAATTCAACGGCCAGGCGCGCGCTTACTCCGTCCCCCACCTCTCCTCGCATGAAATCGTCAACGACACCGTCGGTGGCGTAAAAATTACCGTCACCTGGTGACCACTTTGTTTTACGGGAATCGTGTATTCCCGAGAGATCAACGGCGAAGAGTACACCTTTGGGGTGAGCGGCAAACTACTGATGAACGTGCTGGTCATGTACGATCGCCAGACGCGCAGCCTGTGGAGTCAGTTGCTGGGCGAAGCCGTGGAAGGTCCCCTGAAAGGCACCAAATTGGAGTACCTGCCTTCCTGGCAGACGACCTGGAGCGAGTGGAAAGCGCAGCACCCTGAGACGATCGCGTTGCGCAAAGGTTATTATGGGAATCGCGATCCGTACACCAATTACTATCTCTCCAACCGCAGCGGTGTGCTCGGCCAGCAACGCCAGGACGACCGCCTGCAGGTCAAGGAATTCGTCATCGGGGTAGAACATAACGGGGAGGCTGTGGCCTATCCCTTCAGCGTGCTCAACGATCAGCCGGTGGTCAACGATGAAGTTGGCGGCGTCCCTGTGCTGGTCTTCTTCGATGCCGATAGCGGCAC
>CAZZFZ010000048.1:0-18177 GCA_964653835.1 uncultured Anaerolineales bacterium | reverse complement strand
TGGGGGGGGGGGGGGGAGTGCGCGGGGGAGAAGGGCGGGCGAGAGGGGGCCGAAGGGGGGTGGGGGGGTCGGGAGGGGGGGGATGGAAACGGTGAATGGGGGTGGGGCGGCTAGACGCTGGAGTGGCTGGATGGTGTGGATCTGGTCTGCCCCTCAGGCGGGGTGCCGCTCACCCTGCCGCTGATCGTCGAAGCCCGAAGGCGGGGCATCCCGCTTTCGAACGATTCGCAGATTTTCCTCGAAGCGGTGCCCTGCCGGGTAGTGGGCATCACCGGCTCGGCGGGCAAGACGACCACCACCACGCTGGTGGGCCGCATGGCCGGGGCCGCCTGCCGCGCCGCGGATGCGCCCTACCGCCGGGCCTGGGTGGGCGGCAACATCGGCAACCCGCTGATCACCGATCTGGACGATATGGCTGCTGAAGACCTGGTAGTGATGGAGCTTTCCAGCTTTCAACTGGAGCTGATGACCCGCTCGCCTCAGGTGGCCGCGGTGCTGAACATCACCCCCAATCACCTCGACCGTCACGGGACGATGGAGGCCTATACCGCAGCTAAGGAGCGCATTTTGGCCGCCCAGGGGCCGGACGACGTCGCCGTTTTGGGACGCGACGACCCTGGGGCCTGGGCTTTACGAGATTCCGTTCGGGGAACGCTGACCAGCTTTGGGCGCACGCGCCCACCGCGGGGGCAGCGCGGCAGTTTTCTGGATGAGGAATGGATCCTTCTCTGGGATGGAGCGCGCGCCCTTCCGCTCGTCGCCCGTCAGGATATCCGCCTGCGCGGCGAGCACAATCTGACCAACGTGGTGGCGGCCTGCGCTATCGCCGCTGCTGCCGATCTGCCGCCGAGTGCCATGCAGGCCGGGGTGGCCGGGTTCGAGGGCGTGCCGCATCGCCTGGAGTTTGTGCGCTCGTGGGGCGGGGCGGACTGGTATAACGATTCGATTGCCACCGCGCCGGAGCGGGCGATTGCCGCCGTGCGCGCCTTTGACGAGCCTCTGGTGCTGCTCTTGGGCGGGCGCGATAAGCAGTTGCCCTGGGATGCACTGGCTCGCCTGGTGCGCCAGCGGGTGGATCATCTGGTGATTTTCGGCGAGGCGGCGGAGCTGATTCAGCAGGCGGTGGAGGCCGCCGGGCCGGCAGAACGCCCCTTCAGCGTGGATGTGTGCCGAGACCTGGAGCAGGCTGTGGAAGCCGCCGCCCGGCGAGTGGAGCCGGGGGATGTGGTGCTGCTGGCCCCCGGTGGCACAAGTTTCGATGAATTCGGCGATTTTGCCGAGCGAGGAGAATGGTTTCGCAAATGGGTGCAGGCGTTAAACTAAAACAGAGGCGCGACGACCAGCAAGGCGTGAGTGTGCCTTCGCCGCGTTTGAATATTGATGTGCCGCTGGTCGTGGTCCTCTTTGCGCTGCTGGCGTTTGGGTTGTTGATGATGACCTCCGCTAGCTGGACGGCTTCGCTGACGCTTTCGAAAGCCGAAACCGGCGTCGCCTCGCCCTGGTATTTGTTCATCCGCCAGATGCGCTGGCTGGCGCTGGGGCTGGTGCTGATGGGCTTTACCGCCTGGCTGGATTACCATCGCTGGAAGGATATCGCTGTGCCGTTGTGGCTGTTCACCGGTGGGTTGCTCCTGGCGGTGTTGTTCCTGGGCGATAAAACCGGTCAAACCACGCGCAGCTTCCTCAACGGTTCGATCCAGCCCTCCGAGCTGGCTAAGTTTGTGATTGTGGTTTACCTGGCCGTGTGGCTGCATTCCAAACGCGAGGTGTTGAATACCCTGGCTTTCGGGCTGGCCCCGGCGGCGGTGATCGTTGGCCTGTATGTGGGGTTGATCGCCCTGCAACCTGACATGAGCGCCATGATGATGGTGCTCATCCTGGGGTTGATGATGTATTACCTCGCCGGTTCGAGTTTTCTGGTGAGTGTCTCCCTCACCGGGCTGGCCGCGGCTTTGGGCTATCTGGTTTTGCGCTATAACCCCACCGGTTTGAGCCGCGTGGACGAGTTCAAGGCGGGGATGGCCGATATCCTGAATTCCTCTTCGCACGTCCGCCACGCTCTTGTGGCGTTTGTGCGCGGCGGGTGGTTTGGCGTGGGGATTGGCAACAGCTCCACCAAATTGACCACACTGCCCTTCCCGCACACCGATAGCGTTTTCGCTGTGGTGGGTGAGGAGGCCGGCGTGTTTGGGGCCGCTTTTGTGGTGTTTTTGTTCGCCTTTATGGGGTGGCGCGGACTGGTCATCGCCAGTCGCGCCCCCGATGGGCTGGGTTCGCTGCTGGCTGCCGGGATGACCTTATGGATTGTGTTGGAGGCTTTTATGAACATGGCCTCCCTGTTGGGCCTGATGCCCTTTGCTGGAAACACATTGCCGTTTTTCAGCGTAGGCGGTTCTAACCTGGTTGCCACCCTGACTGCGGTAGGGATTGTGATTAACGTCTCGCGACAGTCGGAGCGCAAACAAGTGGAAGAATCACGGAGGATGTTTGATGCGATTGTTAGTTTGCGCCGGCGGGACCGGTGGCGGGGTGTATCCCGCGCTCGCCGTGCTCGAGCAGCTCAACGCAAAGAGGCTTGATGTGGATGTTCTGTGGGTTGGTGGAGAAGGTGGCATGGAAGCCGAACTGGTAGCCAAAGCTGGTCTGCCTTATGAGAGCATCCCCGCCGCAGGCGTGCATGGCGTGGGCCTGCGCGCCTTGCCTGGCAACGTCAGTCGATTGGGGCGCGGCTTTCTGGCGGCGCGGCGCATTTTGCGTCAGTTTCGCCCGCAAGCGCTCTTTTTCACCGGCGGGTACGTCGCCGTACCGATGGCGTTGGCGGGGTGGCGTGTCCCCACGGCTCTGTATGTGCCGGATATTGAACCCGGCCTGGCCCTCAAGATGCTCTCCCGCTTTGCGGATCGGATTGCTCTGACGGCGCCGGAGTCGCGGGCTTTCTTCTCCCGCCGCGCTCGCTTGAAGGTGACCGGTTACCCGGTGCGCGGCGATGTGCTCGCCTGGGAGCGGTCAGCGGCGCTGGATGCCCTCGACCTGCGGGCTGATTTGCCCACGCTGCTGGTCTTTGGCGGCAGCAAGGGTGCGCGCTCAATCAACCGCGCCCTGTTCCCTGTCCTGGAGGAACTGCTCCCCACCATGCAGATCGTGCACATCAGCGGGCGCGCCAACTGGGAGGAAGCGCAACAGAAGCGCGAAACCCTCCCCACGGAATTAGCTACCCGCTACCATGCTTACCCTTATCTGCATGCTGAGATGGGGGCGGCGCTGCGGGCTGCGGATCTGGTGCTTTCCCGCGCCGGGGCCTCCACCCTGGGCGAGTTTCCTCTTTTAGGGCTGCCCGCTGTGCTGGTTCCCTACCCGCATGCCTGGCGTTACCAAAAGATCAACGCTGAGTATCTGGCGCGGCGTGGCGCGGCAGTGATTCTGCCCGATGCCGAGTTACCGGAGCGGCTGGTCGCCGTCGTGCGCGCCTTGATGGACGACGACGAACGTCGCGCCCGGATGAGCGCAGCCATGCGTGAACTGGCGCAACCGCACGCGGCAGCCGAAATCGCGGAGATGCTGGTGGGCCTCGCCGCTGACACTGTGGAGAGGAATAAGCCATGATTAGCCTGCTTGTCGTTTTCTATCTGTTCTTGTTCTTCTTCGCGGTCGTTGGCGGATTGCGCGGCTGGGCCAAAGAGCTGTTGGTGACCTTCAGCGTGATTCTCACCCTGTTCATGATCTGGCTGTTTGAAATCTATCTCGGCTCGATCGTCACGCCGTTTATTGAGCTGGATAAACAAATGCAGTATATCCCTGCGGATGTGCTGCAATCCGAAGCCGATGTCTACGTCATTCCTGCGGATGAGATGGTCTCGTTTTCTGCTTTGCCGGAGGATATGCAAAGCCGCTATCGCAGTCAGTTCTGGCTGCGGGCGACCATCCTCGGCATTGTGGTCTTTTTCGGGTATCAAACCCCGGCCGTGTTGGGAAAGTTCCAGAGCGCAGTCAAGCGCGAAAAATTACAGGATTTTCTCCTCGGCCTGGTGATTGGAGCGTTGAACGGTTATTTAATTGTCGGGACGTTGTGGGCCTATATGCACCAGGCGCATTATCCCTTTGAGCCGTATATTGTCGCGCCTAACGCCACAGACCCCTTGCTGGAAACAGCCAAGGGGGTCATCAGCTTTCTAGCGCCGTTCTGGTTGAGTACGACACCGATCATTTTCATCGCGGTGACGCTGTCGTTCTTGTTTGTGTTGGTGGTGTTTTTGTGAGTGAACACGTGCATTTCATCGGGATTGGTGGAACCGGCCTCTCGGCGATCGCCCGCGTGCTGCTGGAGAGCGGGTACACCGTGAGCGGTTCGGATCGTGAGCGCTCTCCGCTGGCGCAGGCAGTGGAGGCTGCCGGGGCGCGGGTGTTCATCGGCCACGCCGCGGAAAACGTGCGCGGCGCGCAGCTGGTGATCCGCTCCTCCGCCATCCCGGATGACAACCCCGAGGTCCAGGCGGCGCGGCAGGCGGGCATCCCGGTGCTCAAGCGCGCCGATTTCCTCGGTCGCCTGATGGAAGATCGCCTGGGCATCGCCATCGCCGGTTCGCACGGCAAGACCACCACCACGGCGATGACTGCCTGGGTGCTGACGGCCCTCGGCCAACAGCCGGGGTTTATCGTCGGCAGCGTGGTGGAGAACCTGGGCGTCAACGCCCGCGCCGGGGAGGGGAAGCCTTTTGTGATTGAGGCCGATGAGTATGATTACATGTTCCTCGGCCTCAGACCGCAAATTGCTGTGGTGACCAATGTGGAACACGATCACCCCGATTTATTCCCCACGCCCGAGGTTTTTTACGACGCCTTCCTGCAATTTGTACGTCGTCTGCCTCCCGAGGGAGTGCTTATCTATTGCGCGGACGACCCTGGAGCCGAGTCCCTGGGGCGGCAGGCCGTCGCGGAGGGCTGGACATCCCTGGCTTACAGCCTCGAGCGGAGCGGTGTTGACTATGCCGCTGTGGATCTGCGCATCAATGCGCGCGGCGCTTACGATTTCACCGTGTTGCGCCGCGGCGATGCGGTGACTGCTGTCCGCCTGGGGGTGCCGGGGCGGCACAACGCCGCCAATGCGCTGGCTGTGCTGGCCGTTTGCGATCAGCTCGAACTGCCGCTGGAGGCTGCCGCCAATGCGCTGGCCAAATTCCGTGGATCGGGGCGGCGTTTTCAGGTGCGCGGCGAAGTTGGCGACGTAATCGTTGTGGATGATTATGCTCATCACCCCACGGAGATCCGCGCCACATTGCAGGCGGCGAGGGTGCGCTACCCTGAACGACGGATTTGGGCCGTGTGGCAGCCGCACACCTACACGCGCACAAAAACGCTGTTCGACGATTTCGCCGCCGCCTTCGACGATGCCGACGGAGTACTGGTCACCGAAGTGTATCGGGCGCGCGAGCCTGTGGATGCAGATTTCTCGGCCGCGCAGGTCGTCGCCGCCATGCAGCACGCCAACGCGCACTTCACGCCCGCGTTGGATGACGCCACCAATTACTTACTGGCCCACCTGCGCCCGGGCGACGTGGTACTGGTGCTCTCGGCGGGCGATGCCCCCAAGATCAGCGAGCAGGTGTTGGCCGGCTTGGCGGTTGTATCGGAGGAGTCATGATGACGGATGAAATGCTAGTGGCGGTGGTGGAGGAGAAACTTCGCCCGGAAGGCAAACCCTGGATCGCGGTGGAGGAACCTGCTGCCGAGGTTTCACCCGCAGTGACGCCAGAGAGTGAGGCGGAAACCGCCACCCCGCCCGCGACGTTGATTCTGGATTTGATTGAACGGATCCGCAACTTGTGATGATGAAAGCCGACACCACCCACTTTCCTGTTGAGCGCCTGCGTGCTGTGCTGGGCGACCGCCTGCAGACCGATGTCCCGCTGGCGCGCTACACCGCGGCGCGGGTCGGCGGCCCGGCGGATGGCCTGGTGGTGGTGGAGACGGTGGATGAGCTGATCCAGGCGGTGTTGGCGTTGTGGGAAGTCAAGGCGCCTTTCCTCCTCCTGGGAGGCGGTTCCAATGTGTTGGTCAGCGATGCGGGTTACCGCGGGGTAGTGCTGCTCAACCGGGCGCGCGCTATCCGCTTTGATGATGCGAGTGACCCACCCACGGTGTGGGCTGAATCGGGCGCCAATTTCGGCAGCCTGGCCCGCCGCACCGCGGTGAAAGGGTACGCCGGGTTGGAGTGGGCCGCTGGCATCCCTGGCGCGGTGGGCGGCGCGGTGTTCGGCAACGCCGGCGCGCACAACGGTGACGTGGCCAGCGTGCTGGTGGTGGCAGAGATCTTGCAGCGTGATGGGAGCCGCAGGGCGTATTCCGCCGCTGAGCTGGATTTCGCTTACCGCTCCAGCGCTTTGAAGCGCGGTGAGATCGAAGGCGTGGTGCTGGCGGCCCGGTTTGCGCTGCAACGCAGCACGCCGCAGGCCGTTCAGGCCAGGATGGATGAGCTGGTAGATTATCGTCGGCGCACCCAACCACCGGGTGCCAGCATGGGTTCGATGTTCAAGAACCCGCCGGGCGATTATGCAGGACGCCTGATCGAGGCCGCGGGGTTGAAAGGAATGCGCCGCGGCGATGCGGAGATCAGCCCGCTGCACGCCAACTTCTTTATCAACCATGGCGGAGCCAGCGCCGCGGATATTTACGCCCTGATCCGCGCCGCGCAGCAGGCCGTCGCCGAACAGTTTGGCGTGCAACTGGAACTGGAAATTGAATTGATTGGTGATTTTGCGAGGGATGATGACGGATAGATTGCGCGTAGCCGTTTTGTTTGGCGGTCGGTCGGGCGAGCACGAGGTCTCGCTGATGTCGGCGCGCTCGGTGTTGAAATGGCTCGATGCGGAACGCTATGATCTTATTGAGGTGGGGATCACCCACGAGGGTGCCTGGCTGGCCGGGGAAGATGCCCTGGACGCGTTCGTCAGTGGCGATACATCCCCTCTCACGCCGGTGACCGTGTTGCCAGACCCCACCCGCAAGGGGCTTTACCGGCTGCACAATGGCGCCGATTCCGCCGCCCTGACGCGATACGCTGAGGTGGATGTTTTCTTCCCGGTGCTGCACGGCACATTTGGGGAGGATGGTACCATCCAGGGACTTTTTGAAATGGCCGGTGTGGCTTATGTGGGCGCCGGCGTGCTTGGCTCCTCGGTGGGGATGGATAAGGGCGTGTTTAAGGACGTGATGCGCGCCAACGGCATTCCGGTGCTCGAATCGGTGCTGACCACCCGCGGCGCGCTGGAAGCGGACGCCTCGGCGGTGATGGATGCGGTGGAAGCGGAGTTGCCGTACCCGGTGTTCGTCAAGCCCGCCAATCTGGGGTCCTCGGTTGGGGTGAGCAAGTGCCGCTCGCGTTCCGACTTGCTGGAGGGGCTGATGGAGGCGGTGCGCTACGACCGGCGCGTGCTTATTGAACGTGGCCTCGACGCCCGCGAGATTGAGATCAGCGTGCTGGGCAACGATCAGCCGCGCGCCTCTATCCCCGGCGAGGTGCTGCCTGCGGCCGAGTTTTACACCTATGAGGCTAAATACCACGATGACCGCTCCCAGACGGTCGTCCCCGCAGATTTGCCCTCCGAGACGGCGGAGGCGATGCGCGCCGCGGCGGTGGCAGCCTACCGGGCGATTGACTGCGCCGGGATGGCGCGGGTGGATTTTCTGCTTGACCGGCAGAGCGGTGAGTTTTACCTCAACGAGGTCAACACGCTGCCGGGCTTCACGCAGATCAGCATGTACCCCAAACTCTGGGAGGCCAGCGGGTTGTCGTACCCGCAGTTGCTGGATCAGTTGATTGAACTGGCCCTCAAGCGGCGCGCCGAGCGCGATCGCACCGAATGGCGTTATGAACGGTGAGGAGTGAGAACGAGACGATGAGCAGGAAGGAGCGCCCGCTTAGCCGGGCGGAACAGGTGCGTGCGAGGAGACAGGCGGGCAAGCGAGCGACCCGCCACGCCGCCCCGCGGGGCGCTGCTGCGGCGAGCGATCTGCCGCCTGTGCTGGTGCGCCGCGCCGTCGCGGTGACTGTGCCGCGCCGTCGTCGCCTGCGCCCGCGCCGTCGCCTGGATATCGCCCTGGCCACGCCGGGCGTGGAGATGCGCCTGCCCGCCCTGCCGGTGGTACGGGTGGGGTGGCGGTTGCTCTCGTTCTTTATTGTTGTGTTCATGGCGGCTTTGCTTTACCTGCTGTGGACGCTGCCAGCTTTTCGTGTGCAGCAGGTGCGGGTGGAGGGTGTGGAGCGCCTCGCTGCCGATCAGGTCGCCCGCTCGCTGCTAGTGTTCAATAAACCGGTGTTCACCATTGACCCGCAGGCGCTGGAAGCGCAGTTGCGCCAGACCCAGCCTGCCCTCGCTTCGGTCTCCGTTTGGGTGGGGTTCCCGGCGCAGGTGGTAGTGCAAGTGGAAGAGCGGCAGCCGCGTTTGATCTGGGAGGTGGATGGTCAGACGCAGTGGGTGGACGCCTCGGGATACGCCTTCCCCGCGCTGGGGAGCGGGGAGGAACTCCCCCGGGTGCAGGGCTCCGCGTGGCCCCCAGCACCGTTGACGGTGGCCGCCCCTGAGGACGAATCAGGCCCTCAACCGGTGATGACCTCCCAAATGGTGGAGGCCGTTGTGTTCCTGCGAGCTCAGGCCCCTCCAGGGGTCGATCTGCTGTATGATGAAGAACACGGGTTCGGTTGGTGGGATCCACGCGGCTGGAAGGTGTATTTTGGTATGGATGTGGCTGAAATTGACATGAAATTAACGGTATATGCCGCCATCGTTGATGCGCTGCAAAACCAGGGCATTCAGCCGGCCCTGATCAGCGTGGAATATCTCCACGCGCCCTATTATCGTTTGGAGCCGTGAGCATGGACGCGCCGATTATCGTTGGCCTGGATGTAGGCACCACAAAAATATGCACCCTGGTTGCCCGCGTGGAAGAGGGGAACCGTTTGCGCATTCTGGGCGTGGGCATTGAGCCTGCCCGGGGGATGCGCAAAGGCACGGTGGTGGATTTGCAAGCCGCCGGTGCAGCCATCGCGCTTTCCATTGAGAAGGCGGAGCGCACCTCCGGGTTGGAGATTGATTCCGCCCTGGTGAGCATGGCAGGGGCGCACGTTTCCTCGGAGAACAGCCGCGGAGTGGTTGGAGTGACCGGGCGGACGATTGACGAGGAGGACGTGCGCCGGGTTGTGGAAGCCGCCCGCGCGGTGACCATCCCGCACAATCGCGAGATGATCCACGTCATTCAGCGAGGCTTTGTGGTGGACGGGCAGGGCGGCATCCGCATGCCGGTGGGGATGCACGGCTACCGCCTGGAAGTGGAGACTCATGTGATCACCGCGGCGGCGGCGACGGTGGAGAACCTGCGTCAGGCCGTAGCCGCGGCGGGCGTGCATGTCAGCCAGTTTGTGCTCAACCCCCTGGCCTCGGCGGAAATTGTGCTCTCGGAGAGCGAGCGCGAGATGGGCGTGGTGGTGTGCGATATCGGCGGCGGCACCACCGACATGGCTGTGTACATTGATGGCGATGTGTGGCACACGATGGTGCTGGCCGTCGGCGGCAACCATGTCACCTCGGATATCGCCCACGGGCTGCATTTGCCCATCGCTCAGGCCGAGGAGATCAAACTGCGCCACGGCCACGCCTTGCAGGATGAGGTTGACCCTGAAGAGGCGTTTTACATCCATCCCTTTGGAGAGGAAGAGCCGGTCAAGGTTATGCGTCGCGAGTTGGCGCACATCATCGAGGCTCGCGTGGAGGAGATCTTTAGCCTGGTGCTACAGGAGATTAAGCGCTCCGGGTATGATGGCCTGCTCCCCGCGGGGATGGTGTTGACCGGTGGGGTGAGCGCGCTGCCGGGAATCCGCAAGCTGGCGAAACGCGTGCTTGGGATGCCGGTGCAGGTGGCCCAGCCTGATGGTCTGCTTGGGATGGTGGATCAGCTTGACTCGCCAGCCTATTCCACCAGCGTGGGGCTGCTGCGTTGGGCGCTGCTGATGAGCGAATTCGCTGGTGTATACCGCGGGGAACCGCGGCGGATACCCCGCCCCGGCGAGACCGTTGACTGGGATAAGATGAAAGGATTTTTACGGCGGTTGTTGCCGTGAGATAAGCTTGAAGATCTGACCAAAAGTATAGCAAAACGTTTGGTACAATGTTTCAATCCTTTTCCGTGCAACGAGCAGATGGTCACGCGGTTGAAGGAGCGAACGAGGAGGAAGACGAGATGCAAACAATGAATCAACCAGAGGCATTTGCCCGCATCAAGGTCGTTGGCGTGGGCGGCGGCGGTTGTAATGCCGTGGACCGCATGATCGAAGAGGGCATGCAAGGTGTTGAGTTCATCGCCGTCAACACCGATGCACAGGCGCTGGCGCTTTCGCGCGCCGGAACGCGAGTTCGCATTGGGGATAAGCTCACCCGCGGGCTTGGCTCCGGCGGTGATCCTGAGGTTGGCAAGAAAGCCGCCGAGGAATCGGCCGAGGAGCTGTATAACGTGCTCAAGGGTTCCGATATGGTCTTTGTGACCGCCGGCATGGGCGGCGGTACGGGCACGGGTGCATCGGCCATCGTCGCCCAGATCGCCCGCGAGGTCGGCGCGCTGACCATCGGCGTGGTCACCCGCCCCTTTACCTTTGAGGGCGGCCGGCGCATTCAGGCCGCGGAGGTTGGCATCTCCAACCTCAAGGAGCAGGCCGACACGCTGATCGTTATCCCCAATGACCGGTTGTTGCAGATCGTGGACAAGCGCTCCTCGCTGCAGGAAGCTTTCAAGGTGGCCGATGATGTGCTGCGCCAGGGCATCCAGGGCATTTCTGAGCTGATTACCGTCCCCGGCCTGATTAACCTGGACTTCGCTGACGTGCGTACGATTATGTCGGAAGGCGGCGCGGCGTTGATGGCGGTCGGCATGGCCTCGGGCGATGACCGGGCGCGCGATGCTGCCGAGCAGGCGATCTCCAGCAAGCTGTTGGATATCACCATTGACGGCGCGCGCGGCATCCTCTTCAACGTGACCGGCGGCCCTGGCCTGACCCTCTTTGAGGTCAATCAGGCCGCGGCGATCATCAAGGAGACCGCGCACCCGGATGTCAACCTGATCTTTGGGGCCGTGATTGACCCTGAAATGGGCGATAATCTGCGCATCACCGTGATCGCCACCGGTTTCGATAGCTCAGGCATCCCGCGCCATCTGATGCAGCGCACGCGGCAGGCTCCGGAAGTGACGGCTGAAAAGATGGAAAAGAAAGAGTTCCAGCCGCGCACGCTCAACACGGAAGATCTGGACATCCCTACGTTCTTGCGTAATCGCGTGCGCTCCTGAAACAGCGACACGTTGACACGCTGAACCCTGATGTGAAGGCTGCCAGTCCTCCTCCTGGTGGTCTTCGCCTGCTGTACGCTGGTTGCTCCCCGCCACTGCTCTCTGGCGGGGAGCAAAATTTTAAGGGTTTTGATGGGAAATTAGTACCCGAGATTGGTTGCAATTTGCGCCTTGCTGTGCTAGAATGAGCTGCCTAGCACCGGTATATATAAGGTCGGGTCGGTGAGTACCCCCTATATATGGGGTTAATAAAATGATGTGTCCCTATTGTCACAGTGAACGTTCACGCGTGGTCGACACCACCAAAGATAAGCGTTGGGGGGTGCGCCGCCGCCGGGAGTGCCTGGCGTGCGGTCAGCGTTTCAGTACGCTGGAACGCCCGATTTTGGCGACGCCGCTGCTGATAAAAGAAGATGGCACGCGTGAGGAATTTGAGCGTGAAAAGCTGCTGCGCGGCATTCGCATAGCCTGTGCCAAGCGGCCGGTCTCGGCTGCGGATATTGAACGCCTGGCGGGGGAAGTGGAGGCAGCGTTGCAGCGTATGGGGAAGGCCGAGGTTTCCTCGCGTGTAGTGGGTGATATGGTGATCGCCGGTTTGAAAGATATGGACCTGATCGCGTATATCCGCTACGCCATCGTTTATCTGGGTCTGGACGACCTGAGATCGGTTCGCAAAGAAATCGACCGCCTGCTTGAATCGAACTGATATCCATTCATATTCTGGCCGAGGAGATGCTGCGGCCTGTTATTTAATTGTCGAAGGAGATTGAAGATGGTTGCTCAATCAGCCACGGTTACCCGTTCTGAACGCGATGTGAGGGCTACTCCGCCTTTGCCAAAAGGGGCGCAAAAAATCCAGTTGTCGGAAAACGCCTATCAGGTTTTCAAACGTCGTTATATGCGGCGTAACGCGGCAGGGGAGCCGGTAGAGACTCCCGAAGAGACGTTTTGGCGGGTGGCCTACCACGTCGCCGTGGTGGAAGATCGTTGGGGTGCTGAGCCGTTGGCGGTAGCGCGGCAGTTCTATCAATTGCTGGCTGAGAAGCGCTTTTTGCCCAATTCGCCCACCTTCACCGGCGCTGGAACGCCGCTTGGTCAACTGGCGGCTTGTTTTGTCTTGCCCCTCAGTGATGATATGGGGCGCTGGGGCGATGGCATCTTTCAAACGCTGCGCGACGCGGCGCTGATTCAACAAACCGGCGGCGGCAACGGATTCTCCTTTTCCCGCCTGCGTCCCAAGGGGGCGTTGATTAACAGCTCAGCTGGGAAGGCCACCGGACCGGTGGGTTTCCTGCGGGTTTACGATAAAGCCTTCGGTGAGATCGCCCAAGGGGGGACGCGGCGCGGCGCCAACATGGCCGTGCTGCGTGTGGATCATCCGGATATCGAGGAGTTCATCACTTGTAAAACGGACGAGAACGCCATCACCAACTTCAACATCTCGGTTGGCGTGACCGATGCGTTTATGCGCGCTGTGGAGCGCGATGAGATGTGGCCCTTACGCTTCCCCGATGTGGATCACCCCGCGTATAAGGGATTCAACGGCACGCTGGAGCAAGCCGAGGCGGCGGGCATCCCTATTGTGACTTATAAGCAGGTGCGGGCGCGTGAATTATTCGATAAGATCGTCCGTCAGGCGCATCATAACGGCGAGCCGGGGATCCTCTTCCTGGATGCGGCCAACCGCAGCAACCCGGTGCCACACTTATATGTCCTTGAGGCGACCAACCCCTGCGGTGAGCAATTTTTAGGTCCGTATGAAAACTGCTGCCTGGGTTCGATCAACCTGGCGCAACACGTGACCGCTGAGGGGCGGGTGGATTGGAAGAAGTTGCAGGCCTCGGTGGAACTGGCCACGCGCTTCCTCGATGACGTGGTTGAGGCCAACGCGTATGTCCCCGCGGTGCCGCAACTGGCCGAGGCGGCGCACAAAGCGCGGCGCATCGGCCTGGGCATTATGGGACTGGGTGACTTGATGTATCACGCCGGGATCCGTTATGGTTCCCCCGAGGGACAGGAATTTGCCGCCCAGGTGATGGAGTTTGTGCGTTTTCACGCCATGCAAACCAGCGTGCAACTGGCGGAAGTGCGTGGCCCTTTCCCTGCAATTGAGGGAAGCATCTATAACCCGGAGAACCTCTCCTGGGAGCCGCCGCGCTCAATCGTCCCTTATCAACACGACTGGCAGCGTCCGCCCGTTGAGTGGGATCGCATCACCGAGGGCATCCGTCGTCATGGAATCCGCAATGCGGCGCAGACCACGATTGCTCCCACCGGCACGATCGCCACGGTGGCGGGTTGTGAGGCGTATGGCTGCGAACCCACCTTTGCCCTGGCTTATATCCGCCACGTCAACGACAACGGGCGCGATTTACAATTACGGTATACCAGCCCCCTGTTTGAGCAGGCGCTGATCCGCGCCGGATTTGCTGAGGCCGAGCGCCAGAAAATCATCGAGCGTGTGATGGAGAGCGGCACGTGCCAGGGGATTGACGAACTACCTGAAGCCCTGCGTAACACCTTCGTCGTGTCTATGGATATCTCGGCGGAGGAGCATGTTCGCATGCAGGCAGCCTTACAGGCGTTTGTGGATAACAGCCTTTCAAAGACGATTAACTTCCCATCCGATGCTTCGCCGACCGATGTAGCCACAGCGTACAGGCTGGCCTGGGAACTTGGCTGCAAGGGCATCACCGTCTATGTCACTGGCTCTCGCCAGAAAGTGGTGCTGGAGACGCACTCAACCTCCCAGCGTTCGGGAGGTGAAGAAAGCGCGGCGACCGAGAAATTCCAGCGCGTGCTCTGGCGGGAAACCAAAAAGCCGCGGCCGCGGCGGTTGCAGGGCTGCACATATAGCATTAACACCCCGTTGGGCAAGGCGTTTATCACCGTCAATGAAAACGGCGGCGATCAGCCTTTTGAGGTTTTTATCAACACCTCTAAGGCCGGATCGGATACGGCTGCCGTGTCTGAGGCTATCGGCCGCCTGCTTTCCTATATTCTTCGCCTGGCGTCACCGGTGGAGCCGCGCGAACGGATGCAGGAGATCGTACATCAGTTGGCTGGCATTGGCGGCGGGCGACCGCTGGGGTTCGGCCCCAATCGCGTTCGCTCACTGCCGGACGGCGTGGCGCAGGCATTGCAGGAGTATCTGGCCGATTCGGCGGGCGAGAAATTCGCGGGCAATGGCAGGGATGGCAATCGAGACCATCGTGAGGGGGTGAGAGTGGAGGACGGCGCGTTTGTCCACCAGCAGACGATCGGCGATCTTTGCCCCGATTGCGGTGTAGCTGCCCTCGTGAACGAAGAGGGCTGCCGCAAGTGCTACGCCTGTGGGTACAGCGAATGCTGATGGGCAGGAGTGGCCGGTGCTGGAGCTGATTCTCCTCTCGCTGGCAATTTCAATTGGGTTAGGATTTTTTACCTGGCAGCGCCGCGCCGTGACGGGCGCGGTGGCTTTTTGCTGGGTTGTGCTGGCCGAAATCATCTACACGGCGGCGTTCCTGTTTGTTTTGCTCAGCTCCAGCCCGGCGGTCAAGCTTTTTTGGGAGAATTTGCGTTTTTCCATCGGGGCGCTGGGCGCGCTGACGCTGGTGCATTTTGCCATAACGTTCACTGGCCGTCGGTTACGCGCTCCTAAACGCTTTTGGGCAGTGTTGATGGCCTTTCCGCTCGTCGCTGTGGTGCTGATTTACACCGACTCCTGGCATCATCTCATTCGCCTTGGATTGCGTCTTGTGGAGATGGGGCCTTACACCTTGCTGGTGGCCACGCTTACGCCGCTTGGCTGGCTGGTTGTAGTTTATTCGTTGGGGCTGGCGGCGTTTGCCATCTTGCTGATTGTCCCTTACCTGCTCCAGGTGCGTGAGGTCTATCGCCCCCAACTTTATATCATCCTGGTAGGCGTTTGTTTCCCTGTGTTGGGCGTGCTTCTGTCCATTTTCGCTCGCAGGGAAGAGCCGGTGTGGGGCTGGGAACACTTGATCTTCGTAGTGGGCAACTTGATTGTCTCCTGGGGGTTGTTTCGGCATCACTTGTTCGACGTTGTTCCCATCGCCCGTCATCGCCTGGTGGAGACGTTGCCAGATGCGGTCATGGTTCTGGATAACCAGCAGCGTGTTTTGGACCTCAACCCGGCGGTGGTGGAGTTGCTGGGCGGCGAGGCGCAGGCGATCATTGGTCAGCCCGCGGCCGAGGTAATCCCTCATTGGTGGAGATACTTCGATATCTATCAGACTGCTGCAGGGAAGGCGTTTTCAATCATCTTCGACGACGGAATGGCGCGACGCGACTTTCTGGTGCAGGTCACTTCTTTGGATGGCGATGCCGGGAAGCTAGTTGTGGCGCGCGACATCTCCGAGCAGAAAAACATCGAGCGCGAGCTGAGCGATTATGTGCAAAAAATGAACGCGCTGGCCGAAGAGTTGCGGGTGAAAAATGAGCATCTGCAAGCCCTGAGCAGGGAAAAAGATCGCTTCATCGCCAGTGTGTCGCACGAGTTGCGCACACCACTGACCAATATTAAACTCTACCTCGAGTTGCTCTCTCTGGAGCCGGATCAAGTGGGGGAGAGCCTCGACATTTTGCTACGCGAGACGGAACGTCTGGCTGAGTTGATTGAAGATTTGCTCGCACTCTCGCGCTTTGATCAGGGCGTCATTGCGTTGCACTATGCCTTTTTTGATCTCAATGTGATGGTAGAGGAATTTGTGCGCGATCGCCGGGCGATGGCCGAGGCAAGGCAAATTGTCCTGACCGCGGAGCTTGACTCGCACTTACCTCTGGTGCGGGCGGATCGTAATCAGATTGCTCAGGTGTTGAGTATTTTGCTCACCAATGCGTTTAACTACTCGCCGGATGGGGGAGAGGTGACGGTCACTACCTTTCTTTGCGAGCGGGAAGGGAGGCACTGGATCGGTTTTCGCGTTTCCGATCAAGGGTTGGGGATACCCTCTCAGGAAATCGAGCATATCTTCGAGCGCTTCTTCCGCGGCCAGGTCGCGCGCCAATCGGGGGTTCCTGGCACAGGGCTGGGGCTGGCGATTGCTGATGAAATTGTGCGCCGCCATGAGGGGCGCATTGAGGCGTCCAGTGAGGGCGTGCCCGGCATGGGGGCCGAATTCACCGTTTTGCTGCCCGCGTCCGATGTTTAGCGTCCTGAAGATGGGGCATCAATAGCGCCTGGAGGGGACTCTCGGAGTATAATCTCATCTATGACCACACCGACAACACCCACGATTGAATTGATGCACAAGCATGGCTCGGTACGGCACTACAGGCCGGATCCGGTGCCGCGGAAGATGATTGAAACCATCGTCGCTGCCGGGCAGCGGGCCCCCACCTCCTCGAACCTGCAAATGTACAGCGTGGTGGTGACGACCGATGCAGCCAAACGTCAGCGCCTGTTTGAGCTTTGCGGAGAGCAGAAATTTATCCGCCAGGCGCCGGTGTTTCTGGCCTGGTGCGTTGATCTCAGCCGCCTGGCTCGCGTTTGCGCGCATCAGGGGTACAGCATGGAAACGCGGGAAGTGGAGAAGCTGTTGCTGGCGGTTGTGGATACATCGCTGGCGATGCAGAACGCCGCTCTGGCTGCCGAATCCCTGGGTTTGGGGTTTTGCTATGTGGGCGCTATCCGCAACCACCCGCGGCAGGTAAGCGAACTGTTCGGTCTGCCCTCACTCGTTTTCCCCCTGGTGGGGATGGCCCTGGGTTGGCCGGAAAAACCCCCGCGGTGGCGTCCCCGGCTGCCCATCGAGGCGGTGCTCCACTGGGAACAGTACAACGCCGATGACGAGGCGGCCCTGCGGGCTTATGATCGAGAAATGATCGCCACCGGCATTTACCGCGGCCGTCAGGTCGCCACGGAGAAGGAAGAATCCCCCGCCGCTTATGGCTGGATGGAACATTCTGCCCGCCGAGTGAGTAAAAAGCAACGTCTGCATCTGCGCCAGGATTTGCTCGTTGCCGGCTTTGGCTTTGAAGGAGAGTAACCATGGTCAAACGTCTTGTGCTCGTCGCCGGCAACATTGGCGCGGGAAAAACCTCGCTCACCGAGCGGCTGGGGCAGCGCCTCGGCTGGCGCACGGCTTTTGAATCCGTCGCGGACAACCCCTACCTGGCCGATTTCTACGCCGATATGCGTCAGTGGTCGTTCCATTTGCAAGTGTTCTTCCTGGGCCATCGCGCCGAACAACACCTTGAACTGGCGAATGACCCTCGATCAACGATTGCTGACCGCAGCATTTATGAGGACGCCTACATCTTTGCTCGTGCCCTGCATCACATGGGCAACCTCAGCGAGCGCGATTACCTGGCTTATCAGCGCCTCTTCAACCTGGTGGTGAATGGCCTGCCCACGCCCGACCTGTTGATCTACCTTAAAGCGCCGGTCTCGGTGCTCATGGAGCGCATCCGCCGCCGCGGCCGCTCCATGGAGAGCGGCATCACCGCCGAGTATCTTTCGCTGCTGGAATCGTTCTACGATGATTGGTTGGAAGCCTTTGACCTCTGCCCGGTGCTGACCATTCAATCGGACGATCTTGATTTTGTGCACCATAAGGAACACTTGGATATCGTCGTCCAACGCATTCAGGACAAACTTGCCGGGAAAGAGGAATTGATCTTCTCTGGCGAATAGAGGGCAGCAGCTTTCGAGGTTGGATTTGCTCCCGGTGGCGGGTCACGCTCCGGGAGTTTTTACATCTTTTTTACCGCGCCGTGGGGGTTCGATGACCTCCTGGGGGTATCCTGTGGGTACGATCCAAACATTATGGAGGTACAAGGACGATGAAAAAATGGATGTATGCTTTTGTTTTGACCTTGCTGACGACAGCTTTGGTGGCGGGAGCC
>CAZZFZ010000047.1:0-18221 GCA_964653835.1 uncultured Anaerolineales bacterium | reverse complement strand
CCTTTTCATCAACCTGCTGAGAAATCGCTCAGACCTGAGGGATGTCCCCAAAAAGCGAATAAATGTGCTGTGACATAGACAAACAAAGCAAGCGCATGAGGCATCTCGCCTCAAGCGCTCGCTGCATCTCGCGGATCTTCATTTATCGTTCTGCATGCGGGCTGGATTATATCAGCACTCCTGCCCCCTGGTCAAGCGCCAAATTTGGCATGGAGGCACTCAAAGGGTGTAGATATTGCAGCCGGAATTCACCATCATTCGGCATTCGCTCAGGATTGGCGCGAGGGAATCTCGAAATAAAAGGTGCTCCCCTCGCCCAGCTTGCTCTCCACCCCCACCTGGCCGCCATGTCGCTCCACAATCGATTTGACGATCGCCAACCCCAGGCCAGTTCCATGTTGACGTTTCGCCCTACGATCTGCGCTGCGATAGAATTTCTCGAACAGGCGCGGCTGATCCACCGGCGAGACGCCGATGCCGTTATCCTGCACGGCGAACAACACGCCCTCCCGGCGCGGTGAAACGCGCACCCACACCGAGCCACCTTCAGGGGTATATTTGATGGCATTTTCCACCAGATTGTGCAAAGCCCGTTGCAACAACGTCCGATCGGCCTCGATCACCGGGGGCGTCTCAGCAGCGACCTCCACCTGCAAGGCGATCGATTTCTGACGCGCCTGGATGCGCAATTCCGTCACCACACTTTCCACAAGATCACGCACCGGCTGCATGGTCAATTGCAAACCAACGCCAGCTTCGATGCGCCCCAGATCCAGCAGGTCATTGACCAGCCGCGAGATGTTTTCCACGCCGAAGACGATTTTGCGCACATACTCCATCTGCTGCGGGTTTAACTCGCCCACCATCTCCAGCATGGTAGCATACCCGCGCATCAATGTGAGCGGCGAGCGCAGATCGTGGCTAACGGTGGCGACGAATTCGGTCTTCAACGTATCCAATTCCTTAAACTCAGTGACATCCTTGAGCACACACACCCGGCCGATACGCCGCTCGTCCATCAAGATGGAGGAGGCCGTCGCCATGAACACGCGCCCATCCGGCAGGGTGACCTCGCGGGTTTGCGGACCTTCCTCAGATTGAGTCAGCAAGGCGACCAGATCGTCCTGCTTCACCACCTCGCTGATTGGTTTACCCACGCTGATCTGCCGCTCTACCCCGAGCATCCCCCATGCGGCGGCGTTAATCAACAGTAAACGGTCATGGGCATCCGTCACCAGGACGGGATCGGGGGTGGAGGCCAGGATCGCCGCCAGGCGCTCGCGCTCGACTTCAGCAGTCAGGAAGAGGCGCGCATTGGCCGCGGCCAGCGCGGCATGGCCTCCCAGCGTGAAGAGGAACTGGACTTCCTGTTCACTGAATGGGTGCGGCTGGTCGTAAGCCACCCACAAGACGCCAAAATAGGTGCGCTCATGCCGTAACGCCACGGCCATCAAACTATCCAGTTGCGGCGCGTCGGGGTCAAAGATGAGCAGCGAAGCGCGCGCCGGGTTGGTCAATACCAGCTCGTCTTTTCCGCTCTGCTCCACCAAGGCCAGAATCTGGTCATCGTAGTACGCCGCCCATTGACTCCCCTCCCCCGCGCCAAAGCGCGAGGACGACTCAGTCTCCCCATCGCGCGCCGGCACAACCCCCGGCACCAGGACCACCCGTGCCGCGCTGGCACCAAAGGTCAACGCGGATTCCAGGATCGGCTGCAAGGCATCTTCCAGCTGCACGTTGGAAGCCACGCTCTGGCTGACCAGCAAGAGCCGGTTCAGCTCTTCCAGGCGCGCTTTCAGGCTCAGGCGCATCTTCTCAAAGGCGCGCCGCAGACGCCCGGTCTCGTCCGCCCCTTCGGTTTGCAACGTATGATCCAACTGCCCCTGGGCAATCCGCTCGGCTTCGTCGGTCAGCGTCCGCAGGGAAGCCGTGATCACCCCCAGGCTGAGACGCATGAACAGCACCCCGCCGAGGGCCAGTAAAACCACCATAACGAGCGCCGGCGCAGCGATGTCAATCGCGATCTGCTGCGCCTGACGCGCAGGCACAAGCATCACCACGCCCCAGGGCGTCCCCGGTATCGGCCGGTAATACACAAACTGACGGGAACCATCCGGCGCGGTGTTATCAAACAGGCGTGCTTCCGCCGGCTTTTCGCCAGCATACAGATTCAACATCTGCTCTGCCGGGGAATGGTACAGGATCTCCCCCGCTTTATCCACCAGCATCCCTGCCCCCCCCAGGTCTGCCAGACTGTTGAGGTTGGTCAGAATCCCCCGAGAGAGCGGATTGGCATCCAGGGCGGCGCGCCCCAGCAGCACACCAGCAGGCGACCCATCTTCTCGGAAAATAGTCGCCAGAAAAGTAAAATCCGTTTTGCGCGCTTCTCCATCCACCGGAATGGTGTATACCTGCACCGGGATGCTCGCCTCCACGGCCTTGGTCAACCCAACCTGCTCTTCCAGCGTTGTCGGGAGGGCATCGTACATCGCGCGGGGAAAACTCGCCCGCGGCTCCAGGTTCGCATCGAGGACAAACAACTGACGGAAGAACGGCACCGCCAGCGCATTCGCAGCCAGCGCCTCGTCAAGCTCCACATCTGTCATAGCGTCAAGGTCAAGCGTCTCAGCAATGTGCATGCTGAGGCTTTGACCAGTGTTCAAGAAGTAAGGCACGCCACTGGCGACGGCCTGCGAGGCTGCTGCCATGCGGGCTTCCACCATCTGACGAGCGGCGTTCCCGGCGATGATCCAATCGCCCACCACAAAAACCAGCAGCAGCCCGATAAACAGCGGAGCAAGGATGAACAAGAAGCGCGCTTCCAGGCTGCTCTCGACGGGTGAAGGCTGATAAGGCGGTTGCCCGCCCCAGGCGCTCGGGAAGGCAAAGCGGGCGAACTCCGCCACCGCGCCGGCGATCAAGGCGGGGATGGCAAAGGACTGCCAGGCGGCAAGCTGATAGAGGATGGCATAATCCAGGCGCGCCGCCAGCGAGCCATGCGCCAGGAAAATCGAATTAAACAAAAACAGCAAGGGGTAAAGCAGGCTGACCAGAAAAACGCTCAACAACGGATGCCGCAAAGCCCGAAACCAGGGAGTGCGATAACGCTGTTGTAGTGCCGCCGCGGCGATGAGCGCCAGAGTAGCCCACTCCAGGGCGGTGAAGACGCTGTGCGTCCCCCAGATTGCCAACACGAACCCGGAAAGCAACCCCAATCCCGTGGCTGCATTGGTGCCGAGGAAGCCCGCGGCCAGCACCCAGGGCAACGCCGCCAGCAGCATGACGGGCAGGCCGCCCGGCTCAAACGCGATCCCCGGCAGGGTGAGCCCCTGCCCCTCAGGTAAGCGCACCCCCAGCAACACGCTGCTCAGCGGTGTGAGCAGCAACAAGACGATGAACAACCTCACCTTGCCGTTATCCCATTCCACCTGATGTTTACGCCATAACGCCAGCAACCCGCCTAACGCCGCCACCCAGAGGAGCAACCCCAACCAGCCTTCCACGGTGGTGGGAAAGAGGACGATCGGTGGTTGTCCGAGTAGGGAAAGGATCAGGGACATGAGCGGTTTGTTGAGCGGCGCACACAGGCCGTCAAAGTGATACGGCAGGTAGCGCAGGAGATCTCAGATATAAAACACCCCCTGCAGGGTGCCGGCTCGCATACATCGGTGATGTATGGCTGAAGTGTCGCCTAATTATAGCATCACTTCAGCCACTCAATCGTCTCTTGCGTGGCGCGGCTGAGATCAGCATAAACTCCGCGGCGTTCTTCGGGGAGCAAGGCGGCGAGCACATACATGGCCTCGTCGGTCATCCGGCGCAGGGCTTCTCCCCGCGCCGAGCGGTACGCCTCTCGATAGCGGAAAGGCTGCCCAAAGCGCACCCGCACGCCAGGTTGTCGCCAGCGCTTTGACGGGCGCAGCGAGGGGAAGCCCACGGTGCCTTCCAGCGCCACAGGGACAATCGCCGCCCCTGTACGTGCGCCCAGGTAGGCCACCCCCTCGCGACCCTGCTGCAACGCCACTCCGCGAGTACCTTCCGGCGCGACCAGGATGCTCTCCCCGGCGCGCAGCACCGCCAGCGCCTGACGGATGGCCGCGCGATCCACTTCCCCACGGTGAACCGGAATCACCCCCCACATACGCGGGAAAATCCCCACCAGCGGATAATCATAGGCCTCCACTTTCGCCATGGGGACGATGTTGCGCGGGGCAACGTGCATCACCACAAAGGGGTCTACAAAGGCGATATGGTTAATCATAAAGATCACCGCCCCCTGTCGCGGGATATTCTCCACCCCCACCACATGATCCAGACGCACCAACAGGGTAAATCCGATGGTCTTCAGGAGGAAGCGCAAAAAGCGGCGTCGCCCCTCCCAGGCCTGATGGTCGTATCCCCCTTGCAAAGTGGACTTCTTCCGCAGAACACCCACGCGTTAACCAACCTCCTTCACATCACGATAACGACCGCGATAATCCGGCGGCAGCAAAGCCGCCACGCGGCGCATAATCATTTCCGTGCCTTGCTGTAACGTCTGCTTGCGATCCCCTGTAACCGGCAGAGTAAAGGGCTCGCCGATGTTGAGCGTCACCGTCGTGCGGCGCAGGCGTTTGAGGTTGCCGTACACGCGCCAGTTCTCCGTGCCGGTCACGGCGACGGGCAGCACAGGCACGCCCGCCTTGAGTGCCAGATAGGCGGCTCCCTGGGTACCGTCTTCCAGCGCGCCGATCACGCTCTCGCGCCCCTCCGGGGCGATGGCGATGATCCGCCCTTCCGCCAGGCCATCGAGCGCGGCGCGAATCGCCTTGCGGTCTGGCTGTCCGCGATGCACCCAGATCACCCCATACGAATGCAGCAACCAACCAACAAAAGGCAGGTCGTACAGCTCCACTTTGGCGATGGCATCGAAGGGGACCTTCGCCACCGCCAGCCCGACGACCAGATCGGCATCGCCCAGATGATTGGAGACTACCAGCAGCGGCCCGTTCTCCGGCAGGCGCACATTGCTGCGCACTTCCAGGCGTAACGTGAGACGCACCACCAGCCACACCAGCGTCTGCACAACCCGCCGCCAGGCGCGCCGGGCCGGAGTCAGCGGCGGGAGGCGCACCAGTTCGGGGCGATAGACCTCACTGCGAGGTTTTGGGGGAATCGGATGGGATTCCATCGGCATACACTCCTCGATACTCCGGTGGCAACAGGGCGGCGATGCGCGTCATCACCAGATCGGCGTTGCGCTGCAAAGCAGCGCGGCGGGCGCTCCCCCGCCCCTCCACCAGCGGAAGCGTAAACGGTTCGCCAACGTGCATGGCGATCGTCGGGCGTTCCCCGCGCAGGGCGCGCGCCAGAAAGTCATCGGTGCTGCCCACCACCCCCACCGGGACGACAGGAACCCCGGTCTTTTCCGCCAGGAACGCCACGCCGGGTTTGGCGCGGCGCATGCCAGGTTTATGCGATCGCCCGCCCTCGGGCGCGATCAACAGCGGATAACCGGCCCGCAAAGCCGCCACCGCTCGATCAAGGACCCGGCGATCATACTGACCGCGATGAATCGGCATGGCGCCATAGAGGCGCGCGAGAGTGGATTGCCCTGGTCGCTGCCAGACCTCCGCCGCCCCGGCGATCTCAAAGGGGCGCGGCCAGAAAGCCGTCACCAGCGGGGCTTCATACAAAGAAATGTGGTTGATGGCGATTAAATACCCTCCCTCAGCCGGGACGTGCTGCAACCCGCTCACCTGCACGCGGCTGATCAGATAAAAGATGCCACGGAACAAAGCCCGCATCAGCGGGCGGAAGAAACGGGCGTGGAGCGGCGGCGCGTAATGGCTGGGCATAACCGGGCAATCAACAGTCGCCCTGCACGTAGCTCAGGGCGCGCTCAACGACCTGCTCAATGCTCAACTCATCCGAGTTCAGGATCACGGCGTCCTCCGCCGGTTTGAGCGGGGCGACGTCGCGCGTGGAGTCGATTTCATCGCGGCGCTTCATCGCCGCCAGCACCGTTTCAAAGCTGATCTCCTCCCCGCGGGCAAGGCACTCATCATAGCGGCGACGGGCGCGCTCCTCCACCGAGGCGTCCAGGTAAAGCTTCAAGTCTGCCTCCGGCAGCACCACTGTGCCGATATCACGCCCCACCATCACCACATTGCCGCGCAACCCGATGCGACGTTGCTGCGCCGAAAGCGCCCGACGCACACCGGCATAAGCCGCCACCACCGATACATTGGCGTCCACTTCCGGACGACGGATCGCCCAGGTAACGTCCTCGCCGTCCACCAGCACATCATACGCCCGGCCATCATCCTGCGAGGGAGGGCGCACGTCAATTTTCGCTTCCTCGGCAAATCGGGTGATACGCGCTTCATCGCTGAGGGGGACCTGCCGCGAGAGCGCCAGCCAGGTCACTGCCCGGTACATCACCCCGGTATCAAAATACAGATAATTCAAATGATCCGCCAGACGCCTCGCCAGGGTAGATTTCCCCGAGGCCGCTGGCCCGTCAATCGCGATCGTGCTTGGTAAACTCATGCATGCTCCACTATCTCGGTATAAAAGTTCAACAATCCGGCTCGTTTCACCGGGGCTACTTGATGACGTCTTCGGGCGTTTCAGGGGAAGGCTGATCTTCCGCAGTGGCGAGCGTCGCGGGGAACAAATCGGCCCGCGCCCACAGGATGATCGCTTCCCTCGCCACCGGCGCCTGGCGGTGCGTCCACCACGCCAGGAGGTCATCCGGCAACGCGCCCGTCCAGGCCGGGCGCAACGCCCAGTCAAAATCCTGACCGCGATACGCCGCCGCCCAGGCGTTATCCTCGCTCCCCGCGGGGGCGAGCACCACCAGAGGCAGGCGCGTCTCCCCCAGGGCGGGGGCAAAACGCACATCTGCGATGTTCCGCAGCGACCAACGCAGCGCAGGTGAATCCACCAGCGAAACCACTTCCAGCGTGTGCACTTCGCCATTGGCGCGCAACGCCAGATCGCGCAGTGTGTCTTCCAACAAATCCGCCTGCCCGGTCAACGGCGGCGTGGCCCACAACTCCAACGGGCTGGAGGGGCGCACATACGCCGCGGCGCTCATCATCGCCAGCGAATAGAGGCCCAGCCCGGTCAGCAAGCCCAACGCCGTCCCCTGGCGAGCGCTCTCCCACGACCAGCCCAGGCCGACAAACATTGTAGAGAGCACTCCCAAAACGATCACCCCCGGCAAGATCAGGCGGCGCAAAAGCGGCGTATCCGTCACCGCAAGGTCCAAGCCGGCCAGCGTCAGCCAGGCCATACTCAACAAAACCAGCCACGCCAGCGCCTGTCCCCAGGCAATTGGCTCCCAGCCCGCGCCGCGCAACATCGCCCACAGGCCAGCCGCCGCCAGCGCCCATAGTGGCACTAACACCCAGACAAGATCAGCGACGGCGCGCGCCGGGTACAACAGCGCCAGCACCAGCGCCGTCCCAAACCAGGCCCAGGCGCGGCGCTGCCCGCGCGGAGCCACCCAGGCGAAGATCAGCGCCAGCGGCTGATAAAACACCAATGCCGTCAGCACACGTTCCACAGGAGCGCCCCCTTCCGCCCACCAGCCTCGCAAAAACGCAGCCAGCGACTCCCCCCAACTGCCCAACCCAGCAGGAAATGTGAAAAGGCGCGTGCCTATAATGACCAGCGTGAGAAGAGCAGCCTGCGCGCCCACCCACCAATCCGAGGGCCGCGGCGCGGGGCCATCGCCTTCAGAGATTTCTGTCCTCAAACGGGATTCTGCGAGCCACTCCACCCCCCAGGCGATCCCCATCCCCAGCAGTCCATACCAGATCGAGGGGCCGGAGAGCAACGCCATCCCGACAAACAGGCCGCCCCACACCGGCTTGCGGGTGGAGAACAGCCCCAACGCCAGCAGCGCGAACCCCAGCGCCATCATACGGCCATCCGCCTGCCGCGAGACAGCCACCAGTCCGGGGTCCAGCGCCAGGCCAAAAGCCAGGATCAACGCCGGAGGGCGGCCAAGATGCTCGCGGAAAAACCGCGGCGCGAGCGCCAGCAGCCCTCCGGTCAGCGCCGGCCAGAAACGCGCCAGAAAATTGCTGCTGCCTCCCACCATCGAGAACAACCAGGAGGTCAGCACCACATACGCTGGCTGTGAACCCGGGTCGCCCAACGCTCCGCGGGTCAGATCCCAGGCCCGCAACGCCAATTCCGCTTCTGCATTGGAAAGCGGCGCACGCCCCAGGTGAAACAGGCGCACGCCCAGGGCCAGCCCAAAGGCCAGCAGATAAAAAACATCTTCACGAGTCCACTTGGATGAGTGCATAAACACGCCGTATTATAACGCTACTTCGGATCCGGAACTTTGTAGATCGTCACCGCGTCTTGCCGGAAAGCGATCGCCAGGTTCTGCAGGAACTTGGCCTCGCTCAACCCGGCCAGGCAGGTGTTGCCGGGGGTGTAAGCGCTGCGCTCCCTCTGGCCTACCACCACATAGCGGATATCGTACTGCTGCACAATCAGACGCGCCTCCTCCCAGTTCGGCAGGCAGTAGAGGCGCTCGATATCGGCCTTGCGCGAACCCATCTCCTTTACACCACCGCGCCACTGCATCTCGTGGAACTCCCAGCCTAACACAGTGGGTTGCCCGCTATGAGTCGCCATGCGGGCAAAGCCGGTGTAACTGCCGCCTACCGCCTCAGCGACCACGCCCAGAGGCGCCTGCCGCAGCCATTCCATGGCGGCTCGTTCATCGGGGTTGCTGTAAGCCCAATAGGCCGTGCCGTCCAGCGTCCACTCCGCCGGTTGGAATCCATTGGTCTTGCTCCACAGGCCCATCGCCGGATAGAGCAGGCTGACCCCCAGCAAAATCAGCATCCCGAGGCGGAACAATCCGCCGCCCAACCCACGCAGCTCACCCCAAAGAACCACCAGCGCGTAGGCCGCGGCCAGCGACCACAGCAACCAGGCCAGGTAATAGAACTTAAAAATTGTGTTGATGCGGTAACCGAACATATCGCGCAGATAGACGAACTCCGGCGCGAATACCAGCAGCCCGCCCAACAGGGTGAGCAGCAGCACGAAGCGGCCAGGGGTCGCTGCGCATTCGGCTGCTTCCTCCACTTCACGGCGCGGCCACAACCACCCCAGGGTGAGCGTGAGTAACACCCCCAGGGTGAGCAGCGTCCCCGGGACGGTCAGGCGTCGGGTCAGCCCTTCGAGGATCAGCGCGCCAAAACCGGGCGCGGCCTGCGAGAGCAGGAAAGCCTCTGGCGCGGTAACGGCCCGCGAGTCAACAGCACGAAACAGCGGCAGGATGGCAATCAGCCCCACGAGCGCCAGCGAAAGCAGGTAGAGCAACCCCGTCAGCGCGGCCGTGACTTTAAAACCGGTCGCGGCGCTGAACCCCGGCCTGCGCACCCGCCAGAAGAGATAAGCCATCAGCGGGAAGAACAGCGGAGCGAACATCAGCCACAGGTATACCCCGCGGGTGACGTAAATCTGATTGGGCAGCAAGCCCCCGGCCTGGGAAGAGAACCCCAGGTAGAAGGGGAAATAGAGCAGGATGCCGGTGAGGGCCAGGGTGAAGCTAAGCGCGAGAAACTGTTTCCCCAATTCGATCGCGGACGGCTGACTGCTGACCGCGGTCTGCCGTCCATCGTCTGTCGTCCGTCCCCGCAACACATACGCCCCGGCGAACAAAGCCACGTAGAAAGGGAAATCCCACGTGTTGAGGAAGGCCATCCCGCCGATGAGCACCGCCGCCAGGAGAAAATAGCGAGGCGCAAGGCGCAACGGTAGCCGGGGGAACTCCCCCTCCGCCCCGCCGAAGAACAGGTTGAGCGCCAGCGCGACCATCAGAAAAGCAAAAGGCATCGCCAGCACATGCGGGTGCAGATCGCCCAGCAGGTAGGAGAAGAAGGGGAACTCGTCAATCACATCGCCCTTATTCACCCAGTTGAAATCAAAATCCTGCACCAGGCGCGAGGCCTGCCACCACCACCAATGGGGAAAAGTCTCCATGGGGGGCGGCTGGCTGAAACTGCCGATATCCAGCCAGGCCCACAGCGGCGAAACCCACTCCCCCTCCGCCGTCTTGCGCCAGAACACGCCGTTGAGGCGCAGCAGATGCAACAGCCCCCCCAGGTTGCTGACGATCAGGGTGAAGAAGGGGGCGAGCAGGGCCGACAACCGACTACGGACCGCCGACCGCTGTTGGCGGTTGGTTGTCTGCGGTTCGCGGCGACGCAGCAATTCATACAACACCCCATACGCCCCCACCGCCGAGAGCGCGAAGACCAGCGCAATCCCCAGGTTAAACGCCACGCCACCGGTCGTCGCCGTCAGGCGGGCGAACATGGCGACCAGCAAGAAACCAAAATAATAGTATGAGATAGCATAGCCAGAGAGCCAGGGGTCGTGCGGCGGCAGGGTGGGCGAGCGCAGGTTGGCGTTAATGAAGGCCAGCTCCATCGGTTTCTCGGTGCCGATGATCTCCGGGTTGGCGGCGCGCACCACCGCCATGGCGAGGAAGGCCAGCAGGAAGAACACCTCAACCGTGACGATCAGACCGCGCTCAGCTCGCAGCCAGGCGCGCAGGTTCTTCCAGCCAGCGCGGCGCAACGCCCAGGCGCTCAGGACGGCGATCAACAGCAGGGCAACCAGCTCCCCGCCGGCGTCGTTCCCCAGCACGCCCAGCGAACCAAGCATCCAAAAGATATACCCCCACAACAGCCAGCCCAGGGCGCGGCTGAAGGCGTAGCCGCGGCCCGCCAGCGCGGGGAAGAAGAGATACGCCAGCGGAAAGGTCAACAGGCCGAGGGCGGTGATCAGCAGGTACCAGAGGATGAAGTTCAACATAAGACGACTCGTTTAGAAGACGGAAGACCGAGGACCGCGGACAGCGGTCTGTCGTCTGCGGTCAGTTGTCTACTGTCCACTGTCTATCACTTCGTAAATCACCGTCTCGCCTGTGCGGAAGACCTCGCGCCACAACTGGCCTTCATAGGCGGCGAATTTCTCCAACCCCGGGCCGGCGTATTTGGCGCGCTCCAACTGCCCAAGGATGATATAGCGGACATCGTAGCGCCGCAGGAAATCCCGCGCCCATTCGATATCCTCAGTTTGATAAAACTCGTGCACCCCATCCACCCGCTCGTACACCCAGGCATGCGGCGTGATGGTGCGTTGCTGACGCTGATGCCAGTTCCAGCCCACCACGCCGGGCAGGCCGGTGTAGATAGTGTAACGCGTCCCCCAACGATATTCCACCTGGTTGGCTTCCACGATAACCGGCGAGCCGACCACGTTATCCTGCATCCAGCGGATGGCAGCGTAATCTTCGGCCAGATTGAGTTCAGCGCCCTCATCGGCGTAGGTGGCGTACTGCATATAAGCCATCCCATCCAGCGTGCGCGGCGCCTCCTCAGCCATGCGGTCACTGATCTTGGCGAACCCCGCCATCAGAGGGTAAAGCCCCGCCGAGGCAACCAGGAAGAGGAAAGTGATCTGCCAGATCAGGCGACCGTTGGAACGCCAGCGCGCCAGGGGTTGCAGCAACCACCCCAGAGCCGCTGCCGCGCTGACGGCGAAGAACGACCAGGCCTGCAGGTAAAACTTGAACACCGTGTTCATACGCCCGATATCGCCCACCACATAAACGATCTCCACCGTCAGGGTGAGCATCAGGGCAGTGCCGGTCAGGAAGAGGATGAAGCGTTTGGCATCGGATTGATCGGGGCGCAGTAAGAGGATGCCAACCCACACCGCCAGGGGTAGCACAAACCAGATGATGTGCACGCCCGACCCCAGAGGGAGCAATTTCTCATCATAGCTCTCGCGAGGCAGCGCCACCCCCAGGGAGAAAATCACCACCCCGAGGGATAGCAACCCGCCCCAAATCCAGTGACGATAGGGTTCCAGCTTGCGCAATGCCGAGACAGGGGTCTTCGCCATCCAGTCTATCGTCTCATACGTCATCCAGGAGAGGATCACGAACAGGAACAACCCCCAATGAGCGAGATAATCCGATGTGGGGGTGTGCGTCCCCGGCCAGAGATCCACCTCAGAGTAGCCCTGGCTGTACCAGTGGCGGTAGGGCTGGTAGAGGCCGTTGGAGAGGACGACCAAGGCAACCACCGCGCCGACCACACAGGCCAGGCGATGCCAGCGCGCCCCTGTGTCCTCTTCGTCCACCCCATAGCGCCACACCGCATACCCCAGCGCCAGCACCCCCAGCGGCAGATAGGTGTAGATATCCGAGAGGTTGATGGGGTACATGGCACCGATCGCCAGCCCGCCGAGCAGCATCCCTGCCGCCACCTGCCAGGGAGAACGGCCGCCTGGACGCGCCCAGGCGCGCCCCAACACCACCGCCAGCGCCCAGGCGATCACCAGCAAAGCCACCGGCATGGCGATCATGTGCGCGTGGAGGTCAGCATACAGGAAGGTAAAGAAGGGGAACTCGGTGATCGGGTTGCCATGCTCCGCGCCGATGATGCGGCTGGGGTTCCAGTACCACTCATCCAGGCGATAGGGCAGCCGCGCGCCGCCAAAAGCCTTGAATAGCCCTGCCACCGTCCAGAAGAGCTTGCGGAAGAACCACCCTTCCGCGAGCTGATCCGGCGTGGCCGCCAGGCGCTGATAGCCCTGCACCAGCATCCGCAGAATCCCCAGGTTGCCGAGCACGGCCATACCGAGGGAGGCGGCGAGGGCGCTGAGGAAACGACGTTGGGAGACGGAGGACAGCAGACGACTGACCGCGGTCTGTTGTCCTCCGTCCGCGAACCACTGCCCCCCCAGATTCCAGACGATTGAGAACGCTCCCAGCGCCACCATGGCGAACAAGGTGGGCAAAATCAGGTTGTAGGCAAAAGCAGGCACAATCCCCAACAGCTTGACCGGCATCCCCACCAGCACAAAGCCGTAATAATAGTAGTTGATGTAACCGCCCGCGAACCAGGGATCATAAGGCGGGAAGGAAGTGCTCTTCAGCACGGCGTTGAAGTAGGAGAAATCCATCGGCTTCTCGCCGCCCTTCCAGGGGTGCCACAAATCGGGGTTGCCCAGGCGGATCAACAAAAAGACCAGGAAGAAGAGCAGGAACAGCCCCTCGACGGTCAGGAAATAGTCGCGCTTCTGCTGCCACTCGGTGCGCAGTTCATCGCGCTGATGCCAGGCCAGCCCCACACCCAGAACGGCGATCATCCCGAAGGCCGCGGCGATGGTCAGGCGCGTTACCGGGATGCGCGCCGAGCCTGCCAGCCAGCTCAGGTAAGCCAGCAGCAACAGGCCGACGATACGCGCCAGCGGGTAGCCGCGGTCATCCAGGCCGGGGAGGGCAAAACGCACCAGCGGATAGGCCAGCAGGCCGAGGGCGGTGATGGTGAGATACCACAGCATCACGCCGAGGAACTGATTCCGGTTATGCAGCGCCGCCGGGTTGAACAACTCCGACCAGGTGCCGCCCGCCCGCTGCTCCGCCAGGCGGTCCTCGGGCAGCATCAGGTTGGCGGGGTTGGAATCTGCCTGCCGGGGGGTGACGTGCACCACCTTGGAGAGATCCACTGCGCCGAGGATATAAGCCACGCGCGCCGGGTCGTAATCTGCCGTCTTCTGGAAGACGAACACCTTGGGGTGGTCATACACCGTGAAGGCTTCCTCGGCGAACTGGTCGTTGATCTGCCACCGCCCCAGGGTGGGATTGGACTGGAAAACCCGGATTAATTCAAAGCCCAGATCGCCCTGGAACATCCCCGGTTGGGCGACGTTGTAGCACCACTCGATGCTCTTTTCCACCGGGCAGCCGAGCAAATGGCGATAATAAGTGGAGGTGAGAGGATAACGCTCCGGGACGCGGGTGGTGCTGCCCCACTGGCGGCTGGAGGTAATCAACACGTAATCCGCCTGCGCCAGCGTACTGGTGAAGCGCGCCAGCTTCTCCTCGTTGTCGTCCCAGTACATCTCGAAGTTCAGGCCGCCCTGATAAATGCCGCCGTAGGGGTCGTAGCCGTCCATACGCAGGGGCAGGCCGTCATCCCAGGAGGATTCATTCGCCAGCGCGGCGCCAGCAAGGGCCAGCTCGCCGTCGCCCGCCACTTCGAGGCGCAGGGAGTAACTCTCCCCCTGCCGGAGTTCCAACGGTGTGTCGAGAGAGAGGATGTATTCACTGCCGCGCAGGTCGCCGCCGGGCAGGAAGTCATCGCGCACGGTCGCTGAGACGGCCGCGGCACTATCAGCCATGGGAGTCAGCGTCAGGGTGAGGGTTTGCGCCTCGCCGCTGAACCGCGTGCGCGCCAGAGCGCGCTGCGGCGCGATCGCTATCAACGCGCCGCTGGCCTGAGGCGTGAAGGGCCAATCCAACGGCGCGCCGGCGCGCACGACGCAATCTGGCGGGTTGGGGATCATCTGCTCAAACAGGCCGCTCTCGGTTTGCACCTGCAGGCGCAGCGGGGCGCACAAATCCACCTCGCTCAGGCCGCCCAACGCTTCAAAGTGCAGCCAGTAGGTCGCTCCAGTCTCCAGTAGAGGCGGAGTATCAGGCTCTACGACGAAATCCCCCGCCTCGGTCAGCGCGGCGGGCAGTGCGCTTGAGTCAACCGTCACAACGCTCAACGGGGTGGCCGCCGGGTCAGCGAGCGAAACAGTGACCAGCAGGCTGCCCCGCGTGGCGATGTTCGCCACATGTGGCAACTGCACCTGACGCAGAGTTCCGGAGGCGAAGGCGATGAAAGTGGTCTGATACGGCGTGTCGGCTCGCAAGGTGAGGCCTTCTGGGAAGGGGAGCGGCTGGTTGTAGCCGCCATCCGGGTTCTCGATGCGTAGCGTGATCGGGCCAGGAAAGTTCTGCATCATCCAGCGGCTGGCCTCCACGCGGGTGTGCGGGCGGGTGTAGATGCGGGTGAAGGCAAAGGCCCAGGCGAAGGTGGTGAGGAGGATGAGAGCGGCGAGGGTAAGAGCAGCCGGTTGCCGGAAGCGACGGCAGACCGCGGACAACCGACCGCGGTCCTCCGTCCTCCGTCCTCCGTCCATCAGTGTCACCACGCCCCAGGCTGCGATCACCGCCAGCAGCGGGTAGATCAACAACTGATAGCGCATGGTGCTGTTCCACTGCAACGACTGCCAGGTGAAGTAGAACGCCGTCCAGCCCCACAACAGAGCGTGCCGCTGCCACTCCCCCTTGAGAACCCGCCAGCCCATCCACAGGAAGGAGGCCCACACCAGCAGCCCCAGCGGAAGCCCCAGCCCCCACAGGGTCAGGTTTTGCCAGGAGAACCACACCGGGCGGCGCGCCCATTGCAGCGCGGGCGGGAAGTCCACGTCGCCCCCGGCCTGCGCCCGCACCGAGCGCATGTTCTCCACCCACAGCGGGTTTGGTTTGATCCCAAAGAACCCCGGCCCGGAGAAGGCATAAGGTTGAAAAACGCGGAACGAGAGGAAACTGACCACACCGCCCAGCACCACCAATAACGTAATCACGCCCAACTGACGCTCGCGCTCGTCCGCGTCCAGGCGCAGCCAGTAAAGCATCGCCGCGCCGGGCAACACAACCGCGATCGCCACCGCGTTGATCTTCGAGGCCGCCGCCATCCCCAGCAGCAGGCCGAAGAGCAGGCTAGGGCGAAAGAGTGGGTGGGTGTAGATGGTGGACAGGGGACCGCTGCCAGCAGTCCGAGGTCCCTCGTCCGCGGTTCGCCCTTGCGCCACCCCAACAGCCACGTAGAACGTCGCCAGCGCGAACAGATTGGTGAACGTATCCACGGTGAAGAAATGGGATTGCTGAATGGGCAGCACGGCGAAAGCGTAGAAAGCCGCCGCCAGCAATCCAGTCCGCCAGTCGTAGAGGCGCTCGGCCAGCAAGAAGACCAGCAGTAAAACCAGCAGGTCGGCCAGCGCGGAGAGCGTCCGCCCCACAAGGTAGACCTGCCCGTAGCCGGTCTGCCCCAGCCATTCAGCCACGTAGCGGACGATGAAGATCGGCAGCGTGCCGTACACAAAGAAGCCATGCCCGCGGTTGTGCGGGTTGAGGCTGGATTGCCCGGTGTCGAAATACTCGCCCAGCCCTTTCACCGGCTCGATGCTGGATTCCACCATCGTCAGGAAGCGCTCATCGGGGTGCAGGTGCTGTTCTTCGTCCCAGTCTGGCCCCACCAGGCGCAGGTACGCGCCGAGGGCAAAGATCAGCGCCAGCAGGATGAGCGCCAGCCAACGCGCGCGGGTTGTCAGTGTCAACGGTTTCATAAGCAGATCAGCGCTCCGGCGGCACAAAGTACATATAAAAATCCTTGCCTTCCAACGCCGAATCGTATAATTTCATCGTCCCCTGCGGATACAGGCTTTGCAACGTCGCCAGGGCCTCGGCGTCCTCCGGCTTGAAGAGGAACAGCTTGGGGCGCGGGTCGTCCAGGGTCTGCGAAATCTGATCTGGCCACAGGGCATAGTCGCGGCGCGGGAACCCGGCGCGGATGCCCACCAGACGCGTATCCACCCAATAGGGATAGGGCACCACCCAGGCGCTATCTTCTTCCCCAATCGTATCAGCGAACGCGCGGATGACCGCGCCCAGCTCGGAGGTGTTCCACGACCCCAGGGCAAAACTCTGCCGATATTGCTGGAAGACAAGATCATAGTTTTGGGCGCTGGAACCTGCCAGGAGGAGGATTCCCAACCCCCAGGCCAGGGCTGCCCCCCAGCGGGGACGCGGCAGGCTCCCTCTCAAAGCGGTCAGCCAGCCATCCAGGGCGATCCCCACGAGGAGGAAAACCGGGATGATCGCCGCGCCGGTGCGGTTGAGCGAGGGGTTCTCGCCTGGAAACGCCAGCGAGAGGATCGAGGGCATCATCAACATGGGGATCGAGAGCAGCAGAAAGGCATCCACCCACTCTCGGCGGCGGATGTAGCGCACCGTCACGCCCACCCCGCCAAGCAGGAACAGCGCCGCCGAGATAATGTCCAGCGCCGGGCGGTGAGGAACGGAATGCACCCAGATTTCGCCGTCATCCCACCAAAACATGGTCATGGCGTTCCACAGGTTCTTGAGAAAAATCTGCCAGGCCGGGCCAGGGAAGGGACGCTCCACCTGGCTCATGCGGGTCATCGTGCGGTAGGTGAAGCTGCCCCAATCGGAGAGGGCGTAGCGCAGAAGCGGCGAGAACACCAGCAAAGAGAGCAAAACCAGCAGGGTCAGCCCCCATAAGGCGCGTTGACGCGCCGGGCGCTCCCGCTTATGCAGCCAGTACAGACCCACCGCCAGCAACACCACAAAAGGCACAAAACGGAACGGGCTGTAGCCATGCAGCCCCAGGCCGAGGAAAACCCCCGCCCAGATGAAATCGTTGCGCCGCCCGCGGCGCAGGCCGCGCACCAGGAAATACAGCGTGGGCGCAGCGAAGAAGGGATAGAGCGTGAAGCGCAGGGCGACGCGAGAAATCACGTTCGGCCAGTAGGCGATCCCGGCGAAAGCCATCGCCAGCAGCCCAACGCGCCGGTTGGCGATCTCCCTGCCCAGCAGGTAGATAAAAGGCAGGGTGAAGAACCCGGCCAGGGCTGTGCCCAGCTTGAGGCTGAGGAAGGAGAGGCCGGTGTTAAAAAGCAGCGCCATCGCCGCGGTCAGGTACATCTGGAAGGCTTCCCGGCCAGTGTTGCGCGGGAAGAAGATGCGATACTGCCCGTCGAGCACATCGGCCACATCGAGCAGTTTTTCAGCGTGATCGCTGAACATCTCCGGGGGGACGCCCCTCAACTGATAGAAGCGGAAGAACGCCGCCAGCGCCAGAACCGCCAGCACAAGCAGCGTCCAGGGCGAGAGGCGCAACCCCTGGTGGAAAAACTGACGAATGGCTACACGCAGGCGCGCCCATTGCTCCTTCAGCGAGCGTGCGGGCTTCCACAAAGCCGCCACCACCCCAAGCAGCGAAAGCCCCCACAGAGTCAGGTTGAGGCCGTTGAAGCGATTACCGCCAAAGGCCAGAAAAGCCACCAGCGCGGCCGAGAGGCCAACAGCCAGCGGTGTCAGGAGGGCGCGCCCGTCATCCTCCGCCAGCGGCGGTTCCGGGGCCAGCGGCAGCGCGATGCGGCCGCGCAACAGCAAAGCGACCCAGAACGCGGCCGCCAGCAAATAGAGCGCCACGCCGAATCCCAGACTGCGGCCCGGCGGCTCAAGGGCGCGCTGGGCAGCCAGCGCCAGGGCGGGCGGCAGCAGCAGCCCCCACCCCGACCAGTGGAACAGCTCCGTCTCCAGGGCGGGG
>CAZZFZ010000046.1:0-18243 GCA_964653835.1 uncultured Anaerolineales bacterium | reverse complement strand
CCTTCAGAACGAACTGCGTTCGCAGGTGATCACCCAGCCGCTGGGGCTGGAAAAGATCCACAGCGTCGCAGGCGTGGACGTCGGTTTTCCGCGCGGGCGGGAAACCGCCTGCGCCGCCATCGCGGTGCTGGCTTATCCATCACTGGAGATGGTGGACGCCGTCACCGCCGAACTGCCCACACCTTTCCCCTACGTGCCGGGGCTGCTCTCCTTTCGAGAGATGCCGGTCATCCTGGCGGCGCTGGAACGCCTCACCGTCTGGCCGGACGTCTTTCTGGTGGATGGGCACGGCGCGGCGCACCCACGGCGCTTTGGACTGGCCTGTCACCTGGGCATGCTGCTCGACTGGCCTAGCGTGGGCTGCGCCAAATCCATCCTCACCGGCAAGGCGGATGAGCCAGGCGAACTGCGCGGCAGCTTTACCCCCCTGAGCGACCACGGCGAAACCATCGGGCTGGCGCTGCGCACGCGCGCCCGCGTGCGGCCGGTGTATCTCTCCGTGGGTCATCGCGCCGACCTACCCTCGGCGCGCGAACTGGCGCTGCACTGCGGAAGCGGCTACCGCCTGCCCGAACCGATCCGCCAGGCACATCGTCTGGCCTCGGCAAAATAACTCCCCAGCCGTTGACTTTCCACCCAACTCAGCGTATACTGAAGCCACGTACGGAGGCAACCTGCTTATGCGAGTTTCCAGCGCAAAAACGGCAACCAACCATCGGGAATTCACACGCGCACACGCGCGTGTTTTTTGTTAACTTAACCGACTGACCAGGAGAGAAACGATGGACTATGGAATGATCGGCAAGCTCCAAAAAGCGAAGAAATACGCCACAGAGCGCGACCGCATTCAAGTCAACAACTTGCAAGTCACCTTTGACGGTACCAACAACCCACACACCGTCCAGTTTGCCAACGGCACCTGGCAGTGTGATTGCGACTTCTTCCAATCTCGGGGACGCTGCAGCCACACCATCGCGCTGGAGGAAATCATGGGAGATGTCCGCTGGGGCAGCCCGGCGAAATAACCCGCGCCCGCATCCGTATAATAAAACGCCCCGCGCTGCCGTTGCGGGGCGTTTTATTATCCCTGTTTCGCCAAATCCCGATAAACTCCATGATATTCTGGGGGCAGCATGGCCGCGATGCGCCGCATCATCTCATCGACGCGGTGCTGCAACTCGGCGTCGCGATCGGCGCGCGGCAGCGGCGGAAAAGAAAACGGCTCGCCGATCCGCACGTGGATTTCGGGCCGCTGCAGGCGCAGCAATTGAGCGAAAGCCCGCTCCGTCCCCCAAAGCGCCAGTGGGACGATCGTGACACCCACCCTCGACGCCAGATACGCCGCGCCGGGCTTCCCGCGCAGCAACTGGCGGGAGCGGCTGCGCGTCCCCTCGGGGGCGATGCCCAGCAAGCCCCCATTTTTCAGGTACGCCTGCGCACCGCGCAGCGCGGCCAGATCCGGCTCGCCGCGCCGAATCCAGATTCCGCCCGCGCGGTTCACCAGCCAGCGATAAAACGGATTGCGCTGATGCTTTTTCGCCACCAGGGCGGTGGCGTCATCGCGATCCAGCAGGCTGAAAATCAACGGCGCATCCAGGATGCTCATGTGATTGCTAATCAACAAACATCCCCCTGTGGGGGGCACGTTCTCCAACCCTTCAATATGCAAGCGCGTAAGCCAGCGAAAAAGGGTGCGAAAAACCGCTCGTAGCAGATTGCGCAAAAAGCGCTGAGGTGATGTTGAATTCATAACAGCGCCAATTCTAACCGACTTCATCCGAAGGAAGACCATCCGAATCCCCCATCCCGGTCAACAGCCAGGCGCTCAGGGCAGCGCTCAGGGCCGCGAAGAGAAACATAAAGACATAACCACCGTGCCGTGCGAAAGCGTTGAGGGCATCAATCAGCGGCCCCAGCAGACGCCCGGCAGCACCGGCGCCAGCCGTTGCCAGGTTCGTCAACCCCAGGTATGCTCCCGCCTGGGCAGCGGGGGCCAGTTGATTGAGCAAAGCCCAGTTCGCCGTCAGGAAGAGGCCAATGCCCATCCCCAGGACAGCCCCAAACCCCAACACCGCTCCGGGTGTGCGCGCCGTCGCCATCGCCAGCGAACCCAGAACGGCGAAGCCGCAGGCGGCGTAGAGCACGCGGCGATGACCGACCTTATCCCCCAGCCAGCCGCCAGCCACTGCGAAGCCGATCAGCGGCAGCGTGATCGTCGCCATCAGATCGCCGGTCAGCTTAACCGGGTTGGGAGGCGCGATCACATCGCGGATGAAATACTGGGCGAAACTCTGCACGGCGTAGATTCCCAACAAAAACGCAAAACGTGCGGCGACGACGCGGGCGTAGGCTGGGCGGGCGCGCAACAACGCAAACGGGCGAAGAGGCTGAGCCGCCGCGGCAGGAGCAGGCCGCAGACGAGGCTTGCGCACAATCTCCCCCAGCGTCGCTGCCGCGCTGAGCAGCAGCACCCCGGCGATCACCAGTATGGGCGTCACCGGGCGAGTGTCCGCCGGGTCAAGCAGTGCCCCCATCAGCAGGGAGGCCACCACCAGGCCGCTCATATCAAACAGATTCTTGATTCCACTGGCCGCGCCGTGCTGTCGTCGCGGCACACGATCAGGGATCAAGCCCTGCGCCGGGCCATGAGCCAGGTTGGAGGTCAACTGCAAACCGATATAGCCGATGGCAATCCAGGTCAGGCCGCCAGCCCAGCCCATCAAGGCCAGAAAGACGAAATCCAGTCCGGTGCCCAGGGCGATGAACGGCCAACGGCGGCCGTGGCGATCGCTCCACCAACCGGCGAACGGCTGAACGATCATTGCGATTACCAGACCGAGGAAAGTCAGCAACCCCAGAACGGTGTTCTTGCGCGCTTCCGAGGCAAAGTGAAGCAACACCGCAGGCAAGATGAGCACGTGCAGGCTGTTCCACATCACCGAGAGGCCGAACCAGTAGGCATTGATGACAAACAACATTCGAGTGGGGGCTTTTTCGTTCATGCTGGCTCCTTGCATCCTCCGTATGAAACCCAAAACGCTTGCGATGCACTTGACAGGCTGGACATTGTAATATACAGCAATACGACCCATTAAGTTGCTATTCTTGCGCTATCGGCCTGACGAAAACAAGGAGCCCCAGCGCACCGCCAGATTACGAACACCAGTCCCATCAATCCTAACAGAAGAAGAACATCTTATGGAAGCCACGCTCCCGCAAACCATTCTGGCATTTTTCCGCATGGCCGGACAGTCGATATTGATCGCCGCCATTGGCTATGTGATCGCTGAACAAATCCTCATTCGGGTGATAAAAAGCGCTGGCGCGCTTCATCGAACACACCTGGATGGACTTTCTCATCGGCCTGGTGCGCCTGGGGCTCTTCCTGCTGACCGGCAAGATCATCATTGACCTGACTGGAGCCGTCGGCGCGCTGGTGGGGCGCATCCTGGATGCGGAGGGCAACCCGCTGAAGGTAAAAGTCGTCGTCCATCCCCTTGAAGGCAACGGCATGGCGCCAATTGACCTCTACCCTTATGCGAACGAGCGCCTGCTTTTACAGCCCCCATGGATGGAGACATTCGCAGTAGGGAACCTGCCCCCAGGGGAGTATAAAATCAGCTTTGCCCTACCTGGGGTGGGATACCAATCCGCCGTAGTGGAAATTGTCTCCGGGAGAGTGACTGTTTGGGAATGGACACAGCCCGAAAAATGAGACCTCAGCGCGCGTGGTTGGCCTGGACGTATTTCTTCAGGTGTTGACCGGTATAGGAGCGCGGGGTTTTGCAAATCTGCTCCGGCGTGCCCTCGGCGACGATCTCTCCGCCGCCATCGCCGCCCTCCGGGCCGAGGTCAATGATCCAGTCGGCCACCTTGATGATATCCAGGTTGTGCTCAATGATGACCACCGTGTTGCCTCCATCCACCAGCCGCTGCAACACCTCGATCAGTTTGTGAACATCAGCAGCGTGTAACCCGACAGAAGGCTCGTCGAGGACGTACATCGTCCGCCCGGTAGAGCGCTTGGAAAGCTCGCGCGCCAGCTTGACGCGCTGCGCCTCGCCCCCGGAGAGGGTCGGCGCGGGCTGGCCGAGGCGGATGTACCCCAGGCCAACGTCCGCCAGCGTTTGCAGGCGGGAGACCATGGGGGGGAAAGCGGCAAAGACTTCCAAAGCACGCTCGATGGTCATATCCAGCACATCGGCGATATTATGTTCCTTGAAGCGCACCTGCAACGTCTCGCGGTTGAAGCGCTTGCCGTGGCACACCTCGCAGGGGACGTACACATCGGGCAAAAACTGCATCTCGATGCGCAACTGCCCCTGGCCCTGGCAGGCTTCGCAGCGCCCGCCGTGCACGTTGAAGGAAAAACGCCCCGGTTTGTAGCCGCGAATTTTGCTCTCCGGTAGTTCGGCGAACAGCTTGCGGATGTGATCCCACAACTTGGTGTAGGTGGCGGGGTTGGAGCGCGGCGTGCGCCCGATGGGGCTTTGATCGATGTTGATGACTTTATCCAGGTGCTCCACCCCTTCAATGCGCTCGTGCGCCCCTGGTGAGGTCTTGGCGCGGTTGAGCTGCCGGGCGAGGGCGTTGTAGAGGATATCCACCATCAGGGTGGATTTGCCCGATCCGGAAACGCCGGTGATGCACACCAGTTTACCCAGGGGGATGCGGACATCAATGTTCTTCAGATTGTGCTGCCGCGCGCCGTGGATGGTCAACGCCGCGCCGTTGCCATTGCGTCGCTTCTCCGGGATGGGCACCTGCAACCGTCCGGAGAGATACGCTCCGGTGAGCGATTGGGGATTCGCCAGAATGGCTTCCAGCGGCCCCTCGGCGACCACCTCGCCGCCGTGCTCCCCCGCCCCCGGGCCGAGGTCCACAATCCAATCAGCGGTTTCAATCGTCTCCGCGTCGTGTTCCACCACCAGCACGGTGTTGCCCAAGTCGCGCAACCCCTCCAGGGTGCGCAGCAGACGGGCGTTATCGCGCGGGTGCAGGCCGATGGAAGGCTCATCGAGGACGTAGAGCACCCCCATCAGCCGCGAGCCGATCTGCGTCGCCAGGCGGATGCGCTGCGCCTCGCCGCCGGAGAGGGTGGCCGCGCTGCGGTCGAGGGTCAGGTAATCCAATCCGACGTCCACCAGGAAGGTTAACCGCTCGCGCAGCTCGCGCAGAATGCGCTCCGCGATGATGCGCTGCCGCTCGCTGAGGAATTGCTGATCTTCTGCCAGTTGCTCCACCCATTCCAGCGTGCGGCGCACCGGCCAACCCGTCACGGTGACGATATCCACATCGGCCACGGTGACCGCCAGCGCCTCCTTACGCAGCCGCTTGCCCTCGCAGGCCGGGCAGGTTAGCAGATTCATGAAGCTGGCAATGCGCTCCCGCATGTATTCGGAGCTGGTCTCGGCGTAACGTCGCTGCAGGTTGGTGATCACGCCCTCAAAGGCGCGCTTGAATTCATAGATGTTGCCACGGGCGTTCTGATAGCGCACGGTGACTTCTTTGCCGCGCGTGCCGTAGAGGATGATATCCAACTGCTCCGGCGTCAGGTCGCGCACCGGCGCGTCGAGGTCAATCTTGTAATGGCGGGCGGCAGCCTCCAGAGTCTGCCAGTAGTAACCGCCCTCATCACGCGGCCCGCCCCACTCGGAGATGTCAATAGCGCCATCGTTGAGTGAGAGGTCTTTGTTAGGGATCAGCAGGTCAACATCAATTTCCAGTTTGCCGCCCAGGCCCTGACACTCCGGGCAGGCCCCGTGAGGCGTGTTGAACGAGAAAGTGCGCGGTTCAATCTCCGGCAAGCTGAGCTGGCAGGCCGGGCAGGAGAGGTGTTCGGAGAAGAAAATGTCTTGGGGTTCCTGGGTGTTTTCAGTTTTCTCTCCAGTGTCCGCGGTCCGCGGTCCGCGGTCAACCTGAACGATGAGATAGCCCTCGCCGAACTTGAGCGCCGTCTCTACGGAATCCGTCAGGCGGGTGCGGAAGTTCTCGGCATCTTCGGGGTCATCATAGCGGCGGATCACCAGCCGGTCAACCACGGCCTCGATGGTGTGGATTTTATAGCGATCCATCTCGACCGCATCCTCCCCCAGGGTGTAAATCACGCCGTCCACGCGGGCGCGGGTGAAGCCGGACTTCTGAATCTCATCCAACACCGCCTGATGGGTCCCTTTGCGGCCGCGCACCAGCGGAGCGAGGAGTAAGAGGCGCGTGCCCTCGGGAAGCTCCTCAATGGCGTCAACGATTTCTTGCGCCGATTGGCGCGTCACTTCGCGCCCGCACTCCGGGCAATGCGGGACCCCGGCGCGGGCATAGAGCAGACGCAAAAAATCGTAAATCTCAGTCACCGTCCCCACGGTGGAGCGCGGGTTGTGGGAGGTAGCCTTCTGATCAATCGAAACCGCCGGCGAGAGGCCCTCGATGGTGTCCACGTCGGGCTTGTCCATCTGACCGAGGAACTGGCGAGCGTAGGAGGAGAGCGATTCAACGTAACGCCGCTGGCCCTCGGCGAAGATAGTATCAAAAGCCAGGGAGGACTTCCCCGAACCGGACAGGCCAGTGATGACCACCAGCTTGTCGCGCGGGATTTCTACCGTGATATTTTTTAAATTGTGGACGCGCGCCCCAACGACGCGCAGGACAGGAGTTGAGTGAGTCATAGGGGAGGGTGATGGGGTGTCAGGTGTCAAGTGTCAGTTGTCAGCGTTTTTCCGCGCCCAATTATAGCACGCATGTTCCGTTAATCGCGCGGCTTTTTGAACGCCTGATTATACCTCTTACAGCCGCCCCTCCCCAAAAAAACGGACGCACTCAAAACGTGAATTCGAGATAAGCGGACGACATTGAACAGCGTGCAAGTTTGAACCGAAAAGCCACCAGGGACGCGAAGAGAAAAGAAAAATCAAGAAAATCCTGGCGCTCTTTGCGGCCTGGCGGTGAAATATTGGCTTTTTGTCCCAATATTCCGAACTCAGGCTTCAAATGCCGGCGAAAAATAAGGTACACTTGAATTCACACGCGCCTTGAACCACAGGAAGGAGAAAGGCCATGCTCTTTGAACAAGCTGTATTCATCGGCATTGACCCCACGGCGGGAAAACGCCCGATGGCCTACGCGGCGATAGACCGAGATTTACGCCTGATGTGCCTGGATAGGGGGGGGCTGAACGCCGTGATCGCCTTTGCCCGCGGGCAGGAGCAAGCTCTGGTGGCGGTGTGCGGGCCGCAGCGCCCACGTCAGGGGTTAATGGAAAACCCCGCCGTGCGCGCCGCCCTGAACCCCGTGCCGCGCCCTGGCCGCTGGGAGGGCTATCGCGTGGCGGAATATTTGCTCAACCAGCACGGCATCCGCGTGCCGCGCACTCGCGGTAAGGCAGATCGCTGCCCGGCCTGGATCCAAACCAGTTTTGAACTTCATCGGCAACTCGAAGCGATCGGCTATCAACTCTACCCCCGCCCGGAAGCCCCGCTGCAGGTTCTGGAAACCTATCCCCATGCCGTTTACACCGTTTTGCTGGAACACCTGCCCTACCCTAAACGCTCGTTGGAGGGGAGACTGCAGCGGCAACTGCTGCTCTACCATCTTGGGCTGGATATCCCCGATCCCATGCGTATCTTCGAGGAGATCACCCGCCACCGCGTTTTACAGGGGATGTTATCATTAGACGATCTGTACGCGCCCGTAACGTTGGACGCCCTGGCTGCCGCTTACACCGCCTGGATGGCTGCCAATCAACCGGACAAGATCACCCTGCTCGGCGATCCCGCCGAGGGGCGCGTCGCCCTGCCGGTCCGCGAGTTGCAGGCGCGCTATCGTTAACGCGTAGTAGACTTCGCACTCTTTGCGTCAGAATCTGTCAGTGATAATGCTCGTAGTGCATTCTTCCAGCAAAAGGAGAAACTATGCCCCAACACAAAACCAAGTTGATCCTCAACCCCAACGCCGACATGGGCAACGCCTGGCGGCTGGCATCCGACCTACGCCCGGTGGTGGACGAATTCGGCGGCGCGGACTGGTCAGGAACGGTGTACCCTACGCATGCGACCGAGTTGGCGCGGCAAGCCGCCCTGGATGGCTATGACCTGGTGATCGCCATCGGCGGCGACGGCACCATCCACGAGGTGGTCAACGGCGTGATGCAGGCCCCGCCGGAGAAGCGCCCGCGCATCGGCATTGTCCCGATGGGGTCTGGCAACGATTTCGCCCACAGCCTGGGGATGAAAGAAAACCCCGCGGAGGCGTTGCGTCAGATTCTCAGCGGCGCGCCCCGAAAAATCGACCTGATCCGCGTGGAAGATGACCACGGGCGGGTGGAGTACGTGGATAACACCATCGGCATCGGCTTTGACGCCATTGTGACCATTCGATCGCGCTCCATGCCTGTGGTGCGCGGCTTCCTGATGTACCTGATCTCCGTTTTGCAAGCCATCATCCTCGACCATCACCCGGTCCCCATGACAGTGGAGACCGACCAGGAAAGCTGGGAAGACAACGTGGTGATGTTTGTGATTTGCAACGGGCCGCGCGAAGGCGGCGGCTTCCTGGTGGCGCCGGAGGCGGTGGTTGACGACGGCCTGCTCCACTACGCCATGATCGGCAACATCTCCCGGGCGATGATGTTCCGCCTCGTCCCCGAGGTGATGAACGGCACGCACCCGCGCTTCAAACAAGTGCGCATGGGAGCGATGAAGAAAATGAGCCTGAAAGCCAGCCAGCCGCTCTTCATCCACACCGATGGCGAAATCTTCGCCGGGTTCGGCACCGACGTGCGGGGACTTACGCTGGAGGTCATCACCGATGCAATTGAGATCATGGCCTAACCTCCCTTTGTTTTCCACAAATGCCCGATCTTGAACGCAGTTTGCACGGCCGCGACCTGGGCCATCTACGCATCATCGCCGAGCAGTGGGGCGTTGAACTGGACGCCCCAGACACCCGCAGCGCGCTGGCGCAACTGTGCGACCATTTACTCTCCGCGGAGCTGGTGCGCGAGGTAGTGGAAGCATTGCCGGCGGAGGCCCAGGCGGCGTTGAACGCCTTACAGAGCCGCGGCGGGCGCATGTTGTGGAGCCATTTCACCCGCCAGTTCGGCGAAGTGCGGGAGATGGGACCTGGCCGCCGCGACCGCCTGCGCCCGGATCGAAACCCCTCCTCGGCGGCGGAAATGCTCTGGTACCGCACCCTGCTTGCGAGGGCGTTTTTCGATACCGAGCGCGGCGCGGAGGAATTCGCCTATATCCCCGATGACCTGTACGCGCTGCTGCCTCCCCTAACCTCCCCGCAAGGAGAAGTGTGCGGCCGCCCGGCGACCCCCGAAGAGCGCAAGTTGCCGCGCCTCGCCGGGGATGCCATCCTCGACCACGCCTGCACCCTGCTGGCCGCGCTGCGCATCGGGCTGAGCGACCCGGCGCTTCCCCCTGACATCCACGCCTTTCTGCGCTCGCTGCTGACCTGCGCCGGAATCTTGTCCCCGCAGGGCGCGCCCATCCTCGAGGCGACCCGCCAGCACCTGGAGAAGACGCGCGCCGCGGCGCTGACTCAACTGGCGCAAACCTGGCTGCACAGCCCCCAGCACAACGACTTGCACCTGGTGCCTCACCTGCAAATGGAGGGGGAATGGCAAAACGATCCACTGGCGACGCGCAGTTTCATCCTCAGGCAGATCAAGCGCCTGCCCGCGGACACCTGGTGGAGCCTCTCGGCGTTCATCGCCGATATCCGCAGCCGCTACCCCGACTTTCAACGCCCGGCGGGAGATTACGATTCCTGGTTCATCCGCCACGCGGAGAGCGGTGAATTTCTGCGCGGCTTCGAGCACTGGGACGATGTGGACGGCGCGCTGCTCCGCTACCTCATCAGCGGGCCGCTGCACTGGCTCGGCTTCGTTGATCTGGCATTTCAAAGGGAAGGGCGCGCCGCAGCACAGGCCACCGCATTCCGCCGCTCGCGCCACTGGGACGCGCTGATCGCCGGTGAGGAGCCTCCCAGCCGCACTGAGGATGAACCGCTGCACCTGCGCTCGGACGGACGCCTGACCGCCCCGCGCTTCACCCCGCGCCCGGTGCGTTATCAGATCGCCCGCTTCTGCCAGTGGGAACGAAGCACGCCACACGAATACCGCTACCGCATCACGGCGCGCGCCCTGGAGCGGGCGCAAGAGCAGGGGCTGAAGCCCGCCCACCTGTTGACCCTGCTCGAGCGGCACGCCTCGAACGTTCCCCCCAACATCGTCATCGCGTTGAAGCGCTGGGCGCAGCAGGGAACCGCCGCGCGCCTGCAGGTGGCCTCCGTGCTGCGGGTGGCTTCCCCCGAAGTACTCAAGGCGCTCCGCAAGTCATCAGCGGCGCGCTTTTTAGACGACCCGCTGGGGCCGGCGGCGACGCTGGTCAAAAGCGGCGCGGAGGAGAAGGTGCTGGCTACCCTGCTGGAACTTGGCTATCTGGGCTGGTTCGAAAATCACCCAGAAACACCCCATTGATGGGGTAAGAAGCGTGGCGCATCAGCCGTCCATACAACGTATGCCAAGCCTACCCACGAGTCCGACAAACTGGAAATTCCTACTCGCAAAGCAGCGCTGGCAGCGGCTGGCGCGCTATGGGTTTCCTGCAAACGACCTGCGTCATCTAAAGCGTTTTGTGCAGCAGGCAGATCTCCGCCTGCTCTGGCGCGCAAACCCGCGCCTGCTGGCACAGCGCCTCAACTGGCGCGAGCCTTACACTCTGGACGTGCTGACCGCCGCGGTGGCTGAGGGATTGTATCAACTTGAATGGGAAGCCTATTGCGGAGTTTGCGGTGCGTTGTTGCAGCGAACCGACCAACTGGCGGAGATCGAGACGCACCAGACGTGCGAATCCTGCCAAAACGAAGGGGAGCTGCACCTGGACGAAGAAATCACCCCGCGCGTCAGCGCCACTGCCGCCGCCCGGCGATTGCCCCCCAGGCCGCACGACGACCCCGAATTTCGTTCCCGCGTGGACGCCGAGCTGGGGCGGCTGCCAGCGTTGACCTGGATCAACCGCCCCTTGTTTCGTCAACTGCTGGGGGAGCAGGCATTACCGCCCAATAATTCGTTAGGTGTAGGCCATCTGGCTGTGTTTTTCTCCGATTTAAAGGACTCGACCCACCTGTACCAACGTCTGGGTGATGGAACTGCCTACCGTCTGGTGAGGCAACACATTGAGGCTGTTGAGACCGCGGTAGAAGCCTTCGGCGGCTCCGTCGTAAAAATCATCGGTGACGGGATCATGGGGGTCTTCACCGAGGATGATGCCGCCATAGAAAGCCTGATTCGCAGCGTGCAGGCGGTTCAGCAATTGAACGCACAAGCCGGGCTACAGGGAGAAGATCGCCTGCATCTAAAAGTTGGCTTGCACGCCGGGCCTTGCATCGTAGTCACCTTAAACAGCCGTCTGGATTATTTTGGCAGCACGGTAAACATTGCTTCACGGCTGAGCGATCTCGCCGGGGGAGACGAAATCTGGCTCAGCCAGGCGTTGCTGCACAACCCGGCGGTGAGGCAGGTCATCACACAATATCCCCGCGTGCGAGAAAATGGCGTCCGTCTGCGCGGCCTGGCCGGAGAAGTGGACGTCTGCCGCCTGTCGTTGGGTGAGACCTAACCAAGTGCTTCACGCGCCCCTGCGCCAAACCTGATAAATGGCCAGGTTGCCCTCCTGACCATCGGCGTAAAACGTCTCCTGGATTGCGAATCCGGTCGCCGCAGCCAGGGCCCCTAACTCAGCTTCGTCAAAGTGATGCACATAGCGTAAGCCATATCCACCACGCCGCCAGTCAAGTAAATAATCGCCGGGGTCAACATCGGCGCGCCTCAGGCCAATCGCCTCCCAGGGCTGAATGCGCGCCCGCAGGCGTTGGCTGTTCAGGAACTGCCAGTTGGAATGGATAAACAAGCCTTCCGGGAGAAGTAAATCCCGCACAGATCTCAGCAGGCGAAGGCGGTGTTCTTCCCCAGGGATATGGTGCAGCACCGCGAACGCCAAGATGATCTCAAATTTCCCCTGAACCAACTTCGCCCAATCGGGACGGCTGATATCCACGATGGCAAATTGAATATTGGAAGGCATCTCCACCCCCTGAGATGCGCTTTCAAGCAAGCCAGCGCTGAAATCCACCCCGAGGTAGCGCCCGCCGTGGCCGCGGCGGGTCAGCTCGCGCCCCAATTCGCCATTGCCACAGCCTAAATCCAGAATAGATTCCTGCCCGCGTATGCTCTCCAGCACACGATTCACCCCTGGCTGAAGACGCTGACGAGTCGCCGAGAACTCTAGCGCAAAGGTCTGGTAAAATTGACGGTTAAGTTCGATCAATTTACTGGCAATTTTCACCTGCATACGGAAATTATATCTTGAATCAAACAAAACTCCTCTGGTTGGAAAACCGCAAGCTCACTCCGCAAAAACAGGAATTAGCGCGCCAGGTGTTGGAGGATATCCGTGGCGGGCGGGAAGTACTCGACGCGCTGCGCCGCCACCCCTTGCCCGGTGGAGCGGGGTTTCTCAGCAAATCCATGCTGGTGGCGGTGTATCGTGACCTGGTGGCGGCGGGGGAATGGCCCGAAGATCCGCAGTTCCTGGCGCGGATTCGCCTCAAACCAATGCGCACTCTCTCCGGAGTGACCACCGTCACGGTGCTGACCAAACCTTATCCCTGCCCGGGGGAGTGCATCTTTTGCCCCACAGATGTGCGCATGCCCAAGAGCTACCTGCCCGATGAACCGGGGGCGATGCGCGCTTTACAACACGAGTTTGACCCTTACGAGCAAGTGGCCGCCCGGCTGGAAGCGCTGCACGCCGTGGGACACCCCATCGACAAGGTTGAGCTGCTGGTTTTGGGGGGCACCTGGAGCGCCTACCGCAAGGATTATCAGGAATGGTTCATCCGCCGCTGCCTGGATGCGATGAACGGCGGTGCGCCCTCAGCCACGCTGTCCGAGGCACAGGAACGCAATGAAACCGCCGCGCACCGCAATGTCGGGTTGGTTGTAGAAACGCGCCCCGATCACGTCCGACCGCGGGAACTGGCCTGGCTGCGCCAGCTTGGAGTGACCAAAGTACAGATCGGCGTGCAAAGCCTGGATGATCGCATCCTGGCGCTGAATCGCCGCGGGCATACAGTGGCGGAAGTTCACCGTGCGTTCGCCCTGTTGCGCGCCGCGGGCTTCAAGATCGTCGCCCACTGGATGCCCAATCTGCTGGGCGCCACCCCGGAAAGCGACCGGGAGGATTTCAGCCGCCTATGGGATGGCCTAGCTCCCGATGAGTTAAAAATCTACCCCACGCAATTGCTGGCCAACGCGGAGCTATACGCATACTGGCAGCGCGGCGAATACACCCCCTACACCACAGCCGAACTGGTGGAGCTGATCGCCGACGTCAAGATCACCATCCCCCCTTACTGCCGGGTTAACCGCGTAATCCGCGATATCCCCTCCAACAACGTCGTGGAGGGCAACCGTCGCACCAGCCTGCGGCAGGATGTACACCGACGGCTGGCTGAGCGCGGCCAGCAGTGCCGCTGCGTGCGCTGTCGCGAAGTTCGTCATCATCAGGTCGATCCCGCCGCCCTGAGGCTGGACGACCTGCGCTACAACACCGATTTTGCCGAAGAACACTTTTTGTCCTTCATCACCCCGGATGACCGTCTGGCCGGGTTCCTGCGCCTGTCGTTGCCGACGGCCAACGCGCCCGATACCGGTCTGGCGGATCTGCACGCGGCGGCGATCATCCGGGAAGTACACGTCTATGGCCAATCTCTACCTGTAGGGGCAGAACACCGCGGTGCAGCCCAACACATCGGCCTGGGGACGCGCTTGCTTGAAGAAGCAGAAACGCTTGCCCGGCAACGCGGCTTCCAACGCCTGGCGGTCATATCCGCCATTGGCACGCGTCAATACTACCTGGACCGAGGTTTTCAACGCGGCGAACTTTACCTGACCAAACCCCTCGTATAATGGCGGCAAATTTTCACCCAATCACCCGGCACCATTGCGAGGCGTGATGACACAACCAGCACTACCCTCCGTAATCCCCAGCCCATCATTAATTGACGAATTACCCGTCGCAATCGCAATTTGTAACGCGGAAGCAATCTGTTATGCCAATTCAGCCTGCCTGGCCCTTTGGAGAGCCAGTCGCCAGGAGGAAATCAACGCTCATCCCGCTGTAAAGGATTTGCACCAGGAGCTATACACGCTCTTCCAGCAAGAGGGGGATGTTTCAAAAAGGAAAAAAACAACACGCAAAGTTCAACGCACCATCACCCGCCTGGACGGCACGGCCATCGCGGTCGAGTTGAACATCCGCCTGTTGAATCAACAAGACCAGGAATGGCTATTGGTGACGTTTAGCGACGTTTCCGACCGCCTGGATACCCAACAGGCATTACATCGCAAAGCAGTTCAACTTCAAGTGGCTGCGGAGGTGGCGCGCGACGCCATTGCCGCGCCCAACTTGGATGAGTTGCTCAATCTGGCCGTGACGCTGGTGCGGGAACGTTTTAATTTCTACCACGCCGGTATCTTCCTGGTCGATGACGACCAGGAATACGCCGTTTTGGCCGCCGCTACCGGGGAAGCCGGACAGAAAATGATCGCTCAGGGCCACAAACTGGCTGTGGGGAAAGTTGGCCTGGTAGGCTATGTCGCCGGTTCTGGCAAGCCGCGCATCGCCCTGGACGTGGGGGAAGACGCCATTCATTTCAAACAACCCATGCTCCCCGACACGCGCTCGGAGATGGCCCTTCCGCTGACTGTTGATGGTCGGGTCATCGGCGTTTTGGATGTGCAAAGCACCGAGGAGGCGGCTTTCGACGACGAGGACGTCCAGGTGCTGCAAACTATGGCCGACCAACTGGCGATGGCCATTGACAAGGCGCGCCTGCTGTGCGAGGCGGAACAACGCGCCCATCACCTGGCCTTCTTCTACGAAACCGCCCTGGCGACGGGGAGCGCCCTGGAAACCGACATCCTCTTACAACGGTTGTATGAGCAGGTACAGCAAATGCTGGCGCCGGATTCCTTCGTTGTGGCCTTCTTTCACGAGGAGCAACAGCAATTGGAGATCAAAATCGCCCGCGAACTGGGGAAGCCCGTCGATTCCCTGGAGGGGAAAAGGCTTCCTGTCACCGAGGGCGGCCTCACGGGCTGGGTCGTGCGCCAGCGCCGCTCGCTGATAGTAAACGATCTAAAAGAAGACACTCTGCCGGTGCGTCCCATTTTTACAGCCGATGACAACCACAAAATGCGCACCTGGATGGGAGTACCCCTGATCGTTGGCGACCGCCTGCTGGGCGCGGTCTCGGTTCAATCGCTCCGGCCACGGGCGTTCAGCACCGATCAGCAAAAATTCTTTGAAACCCTGGTCGCACAGGTCGCCATCGCCCTGGCTAACGCACGTTTGTTCGAGGCGGCGGAGAAGCGTGCCGCCGAGCTGGAAACACTGCGCCAAATCAACCTGCAAATAACCGCCAGCCTGGATTTCCAGGTCGTGCTGGACGCCATCATAGACGGCGTTTTCAAGCTGCTCTCCGATCTGCGTGCGGCGCACATCTTCATCTACGACGGCGAGCGCTTACATTTCGGCGCCGCGCGGCTGGCAAATGGTCAGCACGGGAAACCCATCGCCCACCCCCGTCCCAACGGGCTGACCTACCGCGTGGCCCGCACGGGAGAACGCGTGATCGTCGACGACATGCAGACGCACGAACTTTTTATCGGCGTCGCCGAAAAAAACAACTGGTCCGGATCGATGATCGGCCTGCCTCTGAAAATTGGCGAACGCGTTCTGGGGGTGATGAGCGTCTCGCGCGATCGGCCAAATTCCTTTACCAAAGCTGAACTCCGCATCCTGCAACTACTCGGCGATCAGGCCGCTTTCTTGATCGAGAACGCCAACCTGTTCGCCCAAATGGGGACGACCCTCCAGCACCTTTCTCTGCTTTACGATATCAGCCGAACTTTGAACAGTCGACTGGATGTGCGCGAAATTCTGGAACAGGCCGCGGTGATGACGTGCAAGGCGCTGGGAGGGACACTGGCGCTGGTTCTGGAATATCAGGGGAGCAAAAAAGCCCTCCAGCCGCGGGTGGCCTACCTGGCAGAAGAAGACAAGTTTCTCCCAACAGCCTCTTTGGGCGCAATCTCAGTGTCCGGCCAGGGTGTAGCAGTTTGGGTGGCGCAACAGCGCGCCCCCGCTTTGATCGCCAACACCAACGATGATCCCCGCTGGATCGACGAACTGCCGGTGGACGCAGATGCCACTTCGGTGATCTGCGCGCCGATTCTGAGCAACGATAAGCTAATCGCCACACTTTCCGTCTACCACTCCCAGGCAAACGCCTTTTCGCAAGATCACCTCAGCCTGCTACAGGCGATCTGCCAGCAGGTTGCCCTGGCGTATAGCAACGCCCGACGCTATCAGGAAATCAACCGTCTGGTTGATCGCCTGGGCGCACAGCAACACCGGCTGGAAAGCCTGATTAAAGAGCTACCTGTGGGGTTGCTCTTGTTCGATATTGACAACCACCTGTTGAGCAGCAACGACGCCGGGAAGGTTTTTTGGGAACAGTTGAATCCCCAGATGAAAGATGGGCAACTAGTATCTGTGGCTGGATACGCTGTCGCCGAACTGAGGGAGCATTTTAACGACCCCCTGCCGCTGGAAGTTTCCCTGGATACACCGCAACGGCGACGTTTTGAGTTGCAAACACGCCGTATCATTATTGGCAACACGCGGGAATGGTTGTTAACTATCCGAGATGTCACCCGCGAGCGGGAAATCCAGGAACGCATCCAGATGCAAGATCGCCTGGCCGTGGTCGGCCAGCTGGCTGCCGGGATCGCCCACGACTTCAACAACATCATGGCCGCGATTGTGATTTACGCAGACCTGATGCAATCCGATCGCACCCTCTCAAGCACCAGTAAAGAACACCTCACCGTGATTCAACGCCAGGTTGAGCGCGCCTCCAGCTTGATCCGCCAGATCCTCGACTTCAGTCGCCGCTCGGTGATGGAACAGATCGAACTGGATTTGCTGCCCTTCGTCAAGGAAATCGAAAAATTGCTTCAACGCATACTGCCGGAAACCATCCAGACGGAGATGGCATACGATGCCAGCGAATACCTGGTTTTCGCAGATCCAACCCGCATGCAACAGGTGCTCATGAATCTGGCGCTGAACGCCCGCGATGCCATGCCCACAGGTGGAGTGTTGCGCTTTGAGTTAAAAAAACTCTCGTTCCACCCCGGCGACACAATGCCCTCTCCTTACCTCACTGAGGGAGATTGGATTCGCCTCTCGGTGATGGACACCGGCATTGGCATCCCGCCAGAGAACCTTTCGCGCGTGTTCGAGCCGTTCTTTACGACCAAGGGAACCGGTAAGGGAACGGGGCTTGGCCTGGCGCAAGTCTACGGGATCGTCAAACAACACGGGGGAGTGATCGATGTCCACAGTCAGGTGGGGAAGGGGACGACATTCCACATTTACCTCCCCCGCCAACAAAGTGATCCCCCCTTTGAAGATACTCCGGCGAATACGCAGTCCTGCGACGGGCAGGGGCGCCTGGTGTTGTTGGCGGAAGATGACGCGGCCATACGCCTGGCCGTTTCCGCCATGTTAGAGGGCAGCAATTTTCAGGTGTTGACCGCCATCAACGGCGTGGAAGCTCTACAGATTCTTGAAGATCGGGATGGGGCCATCGACCTGCTGGTGACCGACCTGGTCATGCCCCAAATGAGTGGAGATAACCTGTATCACATCATCCAGGATCGTTGGCCTGGGATCAAAACGCTGTTCATTACCGGGCACCCCCTGGAAAATTCATCCGATGACCTGCTGACCTCTGGAAAAGTGCCCTGGTTGCAGAAACCATTCTCGCTAAACGAGTTTCAGCATGCCATCCGCGAGCTGCTAGAGGATCGAAGTGATTTTAAACGCACCTCTCCCCAGGGTGCAGCAAGATCACCAGGAACGGCCCCACCACAGGGATGAACAAAGCCAACAGCCCCCAGGCAACATAGGCAGGCCAGGAAAGTGCTTTGCGGCGAAGATAAAATCCCGCCAACAAAACCATCGCGATAATATCCCCCAAAAGGATCACACGCATCACATCCGCTGAAAGCGCCATGCACTCATTATAGTTGCATTTCCGCCGTGGGGCAATCACGTTGGGCTTCACTTCCTTATCCCCAGACTCTGGTTAAAACAATTCGAGCGGAGA
>CAZZFZ010000045.1:0-18300 GCA_964653835.1 uncultured Anaerolineales bacterium | reverse complement strand
ATGCCAAAACCGCCCATTTTGGGCGGTTATTGATGGTGCGCTGGGCGGGGGTCGAACCCGCACGCCCTAGGGGCACATGGCCCTCAACCATGCCTGTCTGCCAGTTCCAGCACCAGCGCGTGAGCATCCGTATTATAATCAGGGGGTTGTAATTGTCAAGCGATTCCCTGCCACGCTACCCTGCATCCACACCAAGGATGCCCAACAATGCAAAGGAGATCATCATGCGAATCGTTCTCGACGCCATGGGCAGCGACAACTGCCCTAACCCCGAAGTAGATGGGGCGCTTCAGGCGGCCAAAGACTTTGACCTCGAAATCATCCTGGTTGGGGATGAAGCTCGCGTCCGACCTCTGCTAGAGGCTCAGGGAGCCATTCCCCCCAACGTCCGATTGATCCCCGCCGCCGACACCATCACCATGGAGGACAAAGGCCTCAAACTGGCGCTCAAGGCGAAAAAGAAGAACTCCCAAACCTCGATGGCCATCGGCATGGATCTACTCAAAAGCGGCGAGGCCGACGCCTTCGTCACCGCCGGGAACACCGGCGGCGCGCTGACCACCGCCTATTTCCGCCTCGGCGTGATCGAGGGCGTCGAGCGCCCCGCGCTGAGCGCGCTGGTCCCCGTGCGCGGCGGCTTCTGCGCGGTACTCGATATCGGCGCCAATCCCGACTGCAAGCCCGAATACCTACTGCAATTCGCTGTGATGGGCAGCGTGTACGCGGAAAATTCGCTGGGAATAACCACGCCCCGCATCGGGCTGCTCTCCAACGGGGAGGAGGCCGGGAAAGGCAACGAACTGGTGCGCGAAACGTACCCCCTGCTGGAGGCCAGCGCGTTGAACTTCCAAGGCAACATCGAGGGGAAAGAACTCTTCGGCGGCGAGGTGGATGTTGCCGTAACAGATGGCTTCACCGGCAACGTGCTCATCAAGTCCAGCGAGGCGGTCGCCAAATTACTGGTTGACTTGCTCAAGGAAGGGCTGATGAGCAGCACGCGCACCAAGCTCGGCGCGCTGGCTGCCAAGCCCGCCTTCGACGAACTCAAGCGCATGCTCAACCCCGATGAAATCGGCGCCGCGCCGCTGTTGGGGATCAACGGGCTGGTGTTTGTCGGCCACGGGCGCTCGAACGCGCGGGCGATCTACTCAGCAATCAACACCGCTCGGCAGGCGGTTGCCGCGAACCTGCTGACGGCCATCCGGGACGCCATCCAGGATCAACTTGCCCGGCAGAGGACAAAAAGCGCCTCATGAGCCCACGGGTCGTCATCACCGGCCTGGGGGCGATCACGCCATTAGGAAATTCCGTCGATACGTTCTGGCAAGGACTGCTCGCCGGGCAATCCGGCGTCCGGCGCATCACCCTCTTTGACGCCAGCAATCTGCCCTGCCAGATTGCCGGTGAAATCCGCGATTTTCAGCCGCGCGATTTCATGGACGCCAAACTGGCGCGGCGCATCCCGCGCTCGGCACAGATCGGCCTGGCAGCGGCGGTACAGGCCATGGAGCAGGCCGGGCTGGGCGATCAAGCCCCTTCGCCAGAGAGGGCCGGCGTGGTGTTCGGCACCGCCATCGGCGGGCTGGACCACTTTGTGGATGGCATTGACGTGCTCCGTCAGCGCGGGCTGGAAAAGGTCAACCCTTTTGTGCTGCCTGGGGGGATCCCCAATCTCACCGCGCACCTGATCGCCCTGCGCTTTCAATGCCTGGGCCCCAACGCCACCATTACCACGGCGTGCGCCACCGGCACGCAAACCATCGGCGAGGCGGTTGAATTGATCCGCCACGGCCGCGCCGAGGTCGTCATCGCCGGCGGCACAGAAGCGCTGGTGCGCGATTTTTCCATCGCCGGGTTCGCCGCCATGCGCGCCCTTCCGGTCAGCTTCAATCAAAGCCCCGAGGCCGCCTCCCGCCCTTTTGACGCCCTGCGTGAGGGGTTCGTCTTCTCCGAGGGCGCCGGAGCCGTCGTGCTCGAGAGCCTGGAACACGCCCAAAAGCGGGGAGCGACCATCCTGGCCGAGGTCGCCGGGTATGCATCCTCCGCCGATGGATACCACGTCGCCGCGCCCCATCCCAATGGCGAAGGCGCCATCCGCACGATCAGTTGGGTGTTGGAAGATGCCGGAATCCGCCCCGAAGAGGTGGATTACATCAACGCCCATGGCAGCTCCACTCCCTTGAACGACTCCATCGAAACCCAGGCGATCAAAGCGGTCTTTGGCGCCCAGGCCTACAAGATTCCGATCAGCTCAACCAAATCAATGATCGGGCACGCCATGGGCGCATCGGGAGCACTGGAGGCGATCGTCTGTGTGCGCTCGATCCAGGAGAACCGCATCCACCCGACCATCAACCTGCAAAATCCCGATCCGGCCTGTGACCTGGATTACGTGCCAAACCAGGCGCGCGTGCACGTAGTCAATATTGCATTATCCAATTCCTTCGGGCTTGGCGGCCAAAACGCCTGCCTGGTCATCAAACGTTTTCAGGAGTAAAACCAACGCATGAACATTATCCGCAACGAAAAACTGATTAACCGCAACGCAAAAATCGGGCGCTGGGTGAGCTTCATCAGCCTGATTATCCTGGCTGGGGGGATGTACGTCTCCTTCCGTCGGCCAGAAAACGTCGGGCTGTCGCTCTCCGCGCTATTGCTTGGCTTTGTGCTCTCGCAAATGGGCATCTACTACACCAATCGCTGGGGGCGATCTCCACGCCCCGACCAAGAGCTGGACGCGGCGCTCAAAGGCTATGGCAAGCGTTACACACTGTACCACTACACCACGCCGGTCGCCCATCTGCTCGTCGGGCCGGCGGGCATCTGGGTGTTGATCCCCAAAGCACAACGCGGCAGGATCACCTACGAGAAAAACCGCTGGCGCAGGCGCGGCGGCGGATTGCTAAGCACCTATCTGACCCTCTTCGCCCAGGAAGGGCTGGGGCGTCCGACTTTTGAGATCGCTTCGGAGACCAATTCGCTGGCAAAATTCCTGCGCAAGAAGCTCCCCGATCAGGAACTCCCCCCCATCCAGGCCGCACTGGTCTTCACTCACCCCCAGGTGGAGATCGACGCCGACAACGCCCCTGCCCCCACACTCCCCGCCAAGAAGCTCAAAGAGTTCCTGCGCAAAGTCGCCAAGGAGAAGCCAATCTCGGAAACGGAGATCGACATGATTAACCAGGCGCTGCAATCCTGATGCAGCGTTAAATCAAAACCGGCTGCCGTGCGATCCTGGCAGCCGGTTGATTTTTTACGTGAAATCGGGACAAGCGATCCACTAGTCACGCACCCTTCGATACGCGCCTTGGTCTTCGGTACGCTTCGCTACTCAGCCCGGGGCGCTACTCAGGATGCATTTTTTCAAAAGATAAGCATCCTGAGTAGCACGGAGCGTTAGCGAAGTGCTTATCGAAGGACGCTTATCACATCCATGGCGTTTTGTTCCTGACCCGAACTCAGGTTATTACGAAGACTACCCTCCCAGAAATTCTTCGAGGGCTTTCTTGCTGATGCGGTAGGCCTTGCCCAGCTTGCGGGCCTTCAGGTCTCCGGCCTCGATGGCGGCGATCACGTCCTCTTCCGAAACCTTAAGGAAGCCCGCCGCCTCGGAGGGGGTCATCACATCCGGCAGGCCGCCACCCGCCGCCGCAGCCCCGCCAGAGGGTTGCTGCGCCTGCGCGCCGGTCATGCCTTGCAGGGATTGCTGTAACACACTCCCCACCCCCATACCGGCGCCGATGCCAGCGGTCAAGCCGGCGCCGCCGCTGGGGTTCTGCGCTGCGTCGCGCATGGCGTCCGCCGCCTGCAACTGAGTGTAGGTCGCCATATCGAGCATACCCATATTGCGCAGTTCCTCAGCCGACTTATCGGAGGGCTTGAGGTTGGCAATCAGGAAAGATTTCAGCGTCAACCCCAGCGAGGCAAAGTGATCCTGCCCTTTGGCGCGCACCGCCGCGCTCAGCTCGTTGACCAAGCCGATCAGATCCACCACGCTGTGCTTGGCGGCCGTCTCACCCAGCAGGTCAGTCAGGTCCGAAAGCAACACCGACCGCAGGCGGTCCTCAATATCATTAGTGCGGTAAACGCCAAACGACCCAACCACCTGCGTGACAAACTGCTGCGGATCGGAGACCTGATAGCTATACGTGCCAAAGCCCTGCAGCAGCGCCACACCCAGCCCCATGCCAGGGTTGCGCACAATAATCGGCTGCGGGGTGCCCCACTTGCGATCCACAAACTCGCGCATGGAGACGAAATACACTTCGGCAGGGAACGGAGTGCGATCGTTGAACGCCTTACCAATCAGGTCGATCAGCCGGGGGATGTTCGCCGTGGCGATGGTGTGGCGGCCAGGGCCAAATACATCCAGCGCCTGCCCATCGCGGAAGAACACCGCCGCCTGGGATTCACGCACAATCACCTGCGTACCAATGCGGAAATCGCCCGGTCCGCTCTCCGGGAAACGCTTGACGAGCACATCGCGCATCTCGTCGGGATATTCAACTACATCAAAAATTCGGGCCATCACTGAACCTCCAGATTAACCAAAACCAATCGCTGTTCCAACTGCTTGCCGCAATGATTCCGGGTAACTTAAGTACCCTGGCTCATCACCTCGTCGCGACGGTTGAACACCGTCAGGCACTCCTGGGCCTGACCAACCAGGTGGCGGATCGCCGCCTGCAGGCCATCACTACCCATAGAGGCCTCCACATTGTCAATCGCTCGCCCCACCTGATCCACCAGATCGAGCATGGCGGCGTCATAGGCATATACCCGCGCCAGCTCCTCTTCATTGATTTTCACCGCGTCGAAGAAACCAGAATAGCCGTAGGAAGCGCGGCGCACTTTGTCGATAAACGTGCGCACCTTGAGCGCGGCTTTCTCCAGGTCGTCCACATACATCAATTCCCCCTGGCTGACGAAATCGGCCTGCACATCGGAAATGCGGCGATATAGCTCTTCAAAGCGATCGGCAACCGTCTCACGCAGCAGCTTATCCGCGGCGCGCCGGTTCTGCCGTTCGATGTACCCATCAAAGCCGGGGATCTTGCTGGCGATCTTCTTGAAGACATCCTGATCGCCAGTTACCTGTTCAAACAAATCGGTCATGCTTTCCTCCAGTCAAACTCCCAAACGATGAAGCCATTATAGCGGTAACAACCCTAAAACGCAACATCATCACAGTTACCTGCACAGGTATACGCAGGCCCTCGTGAGAGGTTGCAACGAGTTTCGCCCATCAGATTCACATAGTCAGTCACAGGATGCTTTATAATAAGCGCAGGCACTCTCGCCCGCTTATCGTTTTTTTAATCAAGAGGAGGTCCTTCATGATTGTCACCACAAAAAAACTATTCGAAGCCGCCTATGGGAAATACGCTATCGGAGCTTACAACATCAACAACCTGGAGCAAACCATGGGGCTGTTCCAGGGCAACCTGGATTCACAAGCGCCCTTTATTATTCAGATCAGCAAAGGAGCGCGCAGCTACACCCACAAAGCCATGCTGGAGGGGTTAATCCGCAGCGCGGAGGAAATCTTCCCCGAAGCGATTTTTGCCGTTCACCTCGACCACGGCGACGAGCAAACCTGCTACGATTGCATTGAAAGCGGCTTCTACAGTTCGGTGATGATCGATGCCAGCCACGAACCCTTCGAGGAAAATATCGCCATTACCCGCCGGGTGGTTGAGGCCGCCCATGCCCGAGGCCTGGTGGTTGAGGCCGAACTGGGCATGCTGGGCGGCGTCGAAGAGCACGTCTCGGTCGCTGAGGCTGACGCTAGACTGACCGACCCCGACCAGGCGCTGGAATTCGTTGAGCGCACCGGCTGCGATTCGCTGGCCGTTGCCATCGGTACAAGCCACGGAGCATACAAGTTCAGCGGCTCGCAAAGCCTGCGCTTTGACGTGCTGGAAGAGATTCAAAAACGTCTCCCCGGCTTCCCCCTGGTGATGCACGGCAGTAGCTCAGTCCCCCAGGAAGAAGTCGAACGCATCAACGCCGCGGGCGGGAAATTGCACGGTGCCAAGGGCGTGGACGCCAACCAGTTCAAACGCGCCGCCCAGCTCGGCGTCACCAAAATCAACATCGATACGGACGGACGCCTTGTCTGGACGCGCGTCCACCGTGAATATTTCCTGGAGCACCCGGAAAGCATCGACATGCGCAAGCCAGGCAAAATCTTCATGGCCGAATACGCCCGCTTCATCGCCGCCAAAAACGAGAAGCTGGGCAGCGCGGGTCAACTGGAGCACGTCCGCAAGCTGCTCGGCGGTTAAATCAACGCTCCCCTTCGTCCGCCTCCGCCCCGGCCAGGGTGATCACAAAGGTGCTCCCCTCCCCGGGGCGGCTTTTTACCTCAATTGTGCCGCGATGCTGCTCGATCACCTGCCGGGTGATCGCCAGCCCCAACCCCAGGCCGCCATACAACTCCTCCCCCACCTTTTCCACATGGAAGAAGCGATCGAAAATGTGCGGGAGCGTCTCTTCATCAATCCCAATGCCCTGATCCTGGAAAGCGATCTCCACACCCCCTCCCTGAGGAACCGCTATCACCAGCACTTCACCGCCCTGGGGACTGAATTTAATCGCGTTATCCAGCAACTGTTCAAAGGCGCGCTGTAAGCTGCGCTCATGCCCCATGATGGGCGGCAGCTCCGGGTGGATTTTGGGCGACAGCTTTACCCCCTGGGTCTCAGCGTGCGGACGCATTTTCTCGATCGCCTGGAGGAGAAGTTCCCCTATCGTCGTGGGGTGCATCTCAGGCGCCACCAGCTCCACTTCCTGTAAAAAGAGGATGTCGTTGACCAGGGAGATGATCTGCTCCAGATTGCGCGCCACCGTCGCCAGAGCATCGTCAAGCGCTTCTTTATCCAGGGGCTGAAAGCGCGCCATCTCCAGAAAGCCGCGCGCTGCCGTCAGGGGAATGCGCAGCTCATGGGCGATGGTGGTAAGAAACTCGCGTCGCGCCAGTTCTTCCTGCGCCAGACGTTGATAAGCGATCGCCAGCTCCCCAGCCTTCAAGCGCAGGTCTTCAATCGCCATCTCGTCGTTCTCCCGCAAGCGGCGACTGACCTCCATCACCATCGCCATGGACATCGAAGAGCTGCGCCGCAGCAGACTCTCAAAGGCCGCCTTGTGAATCTCCAGCACCGTGATCGGGGTCATGGCCGTCACCGTAGCAACGCGCGGGGCGTTGTGGATCAGGCCCATCTCACCAAAGAAATCACCCGCCTTCAGTTGCTTGAGCACCCGCACCTCGGCGTCATTAATCACCTTGGTCACCTCAACCCTGCCGTCAAGCAACACGTAAAAGGTTTCCTCAACGGCGTTCTCGCGGCACAGCACTGCACCGGACGGATACTGGCGCACATCACCAATCGCGACCATTTCTTCCGCCTCTTCCTGATGAATGCCGGGGAAGGCGCGACGGATAATCGCGTCAGCAGCGGGCAAAGTTGTAGACATCAACTCAGCCTCCTCTGGCTCCTTTAATTAACCTGAGTTCGGAATAGGCGAACGAATTACCACTGGTGTGATCTGCGCCCTTCGATATGCTCCTCGCCAGTGCTCAGCGCTACTCAGGACGCAAATACACCAGCGAATGCACCCTTCGATATGCTTCGCTACTCAGGGTGCAAAAGCAGCCGCCGGCTTATCCCGAATTCACGTTGAATTACAAAATAAAGAACAATAAAACAGTGCTCCCGTAGCGACGCTCGTCGAACTGGGTCAGGTTCTCCAGGGCCACATCCTCAACTTCTACAGGGTGAATTTGCACAATCACCCAGGCGTCCTCGGCCAGCCAGCCGGGGCGCGCATCAACCATCTGCAACGCTTTCTTCCAGATACCTTTATACTGCGGCGGGGCGATGTAGACATAATCAAACTGACGATCCGGCGGGCGCTCCAGGGCAGCAAAGGCATCCATATGCAACACTTCTGCCCGCTCGGCCAGCCGCGTCTTTTCGAGGTTGGCTCGGATGGTCTTAACCGCCCGGGGATGACGGTCAATCATCCGCGCCCAGGCCGCCCCGCGGCTGAGCGCCTCAATCGCCACAGCCCCCGTCCCTGCGAACAGATCCAGAAAAACGGCTTCACGGATATCCGTGCCGATGATGTTAAACAAGGCTTCTTTCACCCGATCGGTGATCGGCCGGGTGACATCCCCCGGTACTGAGGCCAGCCGCTGCCCGCGAGCAGAACCGGCGATCACGCGCAGCGTGCCCATCCCCGCTCCTTACCCCGCACCAGTCTCCACGCTACGCCGCGCCGCCAGAAGGTTGCCATGCGGCGCGGTGATCGGAGTCACGCAGCCGGTGCCGAGGATAAAGCGCCGCCCGCCAGTCGCCGCAATCGCCTGCCGCGCCTCCGCCCGTACGCTTTCAGGCGTGCCCAGCACCATGGTATCAATGCGGCGCAGGCCGCCGCACACCACACCATCAAAGCGAGTCAGCGCCTCCGCCAGCGAGGGTGTGGTCTCGCGGTCGTGCCAGTTGATCGCCTGCACCGGGTAATTCGTCACGCTGTCAAACATCACCTCTTCCCCATGCAGGTGCAGCAGGTTAAACCAGCCCTCGCCCGCGGCCTCCAGCACCGGCAAATCATATTCACGGCCAAAAGTATCAAACTCTTCTGCTGTGAGCAGGCCATATTGAGCGTGCTGCACGGCATAAAACACGCCAGCGATGCCGGTCTTGAGCGCCGCTTCCACGAAGCGCTGCGCCGTCTCGGTGATCACCTTCAAGCCCTCATGGACAGCCTGAGGGTAACGGCGCATGTGCACCAGCAAACGCTCAGGCCCCACCAGGTTGCGCGCCTGTGCCAGCGGGCTGAATACAGTCTGGATGACTGGCGTGCGCGCGCCGAGGGCCTCCACAATCAGACGCAGGCAGGTCAGTTGCTTTCCCAGTTCCCCTTTTGTGGGGTCCAACGCCCGGAGGCGAGTCCAGTCCTCGGGGTGCTGAATCACACGGTGGGTGTAAGTGCGCGTCCCCTCGGTGCTGCCGCGCCATTCGTCCTGGCTGCCCCAATCCTTCAGGCAAAAGGACGAGGCCGGGGTCACTTTGACAAAATCGAAATCGTACAACTGCTGAAAATTGAGCGTCGCCGCGGCCAGCCCTTCGGGGGTCTGGTCGTCCACGGGGAAATGACGCCACAGCGAAACCGGCGGCCGGTCGGGCGTCTCCCCACTCAGGCAAGCTTCAAGGCGTTGACGGTGATCCATAGCGGTCACGAGTTCTCTCCTGTTGAAATCGTCTCATCAAGGATTTTCTGCAATTCGCTTTCCTCGGCATCCTGCTGTTGAAAATAATTCTCCATGAAGGGGGAGCGGCGCAGGCGCAAGGCCAGCGGGGCAACCACGTGCAGATCGGCCGGGGTCACCTCGAGGCGGGCATCAGCAATCGCGTGGGCGCGCGCCGCCTCAAAGAGAGTGATTTCCGCCCGCAGAGAATCAATGTTCAGGCGCTCGATCAGCTCCAAGCCCAGGGCTGCCACATCATCCGGCATCTCAACCTGAGGGAGCATCTCGCGGGCGACTTGAATATCCTCCTGAGCCAGGGCGGTGCTGGGGGCAAACTCGCGCGCCACCTGACGCGGATTGGTCATGTAGGCCTGCGCACGGCGATAGGCTTCCAACCGTTGTGCGCGGTCTTTCAACCCGCGCACGATGACGCGCAACCCAAAGCGGTCAAGGATCTGCGGGCGCAGCCGCCCCTCCTCAGGATTCATCGAACCGACCAGCACAAAGCGCGCCCGATACCTCGCCGACATCGGCCCGCGACGCACATGATAATACCCCTGCGCGGCGGCGTCCAGGATGGCATCCACAACGTCATCGGCCAACAGGTTGACCTCATCCACGTACAGCAGGTTGCGGTCAGCCTGGGCGAGGATCCCCTTCCGCAGGCGCACCTGCCCCTTGAGCACAGCGCGCTCATCCAGGCCACCGACCACGTCTTCCAGGCGCGCGTTGAGCGGCAACTCCACCAGGCGAACGCGATCGAGCACCGCCAGCGGCTCCCCTTCGGCGTATTTTTTAGCGCAATCGGGGCAAACGGCGTCAATCCCACCGGATTCAATATCCTCGGGCAGGCAGCCATAATAACACAAGCTGCGCGGGGTTTTGGGCAGCAGATCAGGCAGGCTGCGCACGGCGGTGGTCTTGCCCGTGCCGCGCGGCCCAATCAGCAGCACCCCGCCAAGATGGGGGTTAATCATCGCCAGCAGCAAGGCCAGCTTCATCTCATCTTGCCCCACCAGCGCAAGGAAGGGGAAGGGGACGACGTCGGCGATGCCGGCATCCTCCTCTGGCTGGATCTGCTCCAGGCTGCGCCCGGTGACGCGGTCAATCAGCTCGCGCAACGAACGCACCGGCGGCAGGCCCTCCGGTTGAGAGGTGGTTTCTTCCAATGAGCGTTGGGTTTCTTCGAGTTCGGTCATTCGCGCTCTGCTTTCCCCTGAGCCAGGCGATAGGCCTGCCGTTGGCGGCCGCGCTCCATTCGCTCGCGCTGAGCGTCATTTTCCGGGATGAGCGGCGGCACAGGGACGGGCCGACCGTCCTCTCCCAGGGCAACGTACACACAATAAGCGGTGTTGGTGTGGACGCGCTCGCCGGTGACCAGGTTCTCGGCCACCACCTGGATCTGCGCCTCCATCGAGGTGCGCCCGACGTAGTTGACCTCGGCGGTCAGAGTGACCAGATCGCCAATACGGATGGGCTGATGGAAGACCATCTGATCGACGGCCACGGTGACCACCCGTCGTCGGGCGTGGCGCATGCAGGCCAGCGCGCCGGCCTCATCCACCAGTTTCATGATCCAGCCACCATGAACGTTGCCGTGGCTGTTGGCGTGTTCCGGCTGCATCAATTGAGCAAGCCGCACTCGCGATTGGCTGACCGTCCGACCTTCCATCAATCCATATCCTCGCGCAATTCGTCGAAATCCACGGTGCTCAAGCGGTGCGGCTCTTCCTCTAGCACATCGACAATGGTGTAAGGCAACTCCGGCATCATCGGCGGCAGCGGCGAGGTGGGTGGAACCCGAATTGGCGGCTGGGGCGGCGGCGGGGTCTTGCGCGGCTTGGAGAAATCATAGGTGCGCTTACGCAAGATGCGGGGATCGTCGCTGAGCCAGCCAATGTAGTGTCCCAGCACCGAGTAGACCTCCCGCTCCGGGGTCACCCAGCCAATCCATTCACCAACCTGATTATACAGATGAGGGTATTGCAAATAGGCGCCGACGTCGCCCGAAGTCGTGTAAATGGGGATCAATCGCCGTTTGTTCATGGGGTTATTATACAACGGCGCGCTAATCCACGTCGTTGTAAGTCCAGTAACGGTTGACAAAATAATTCCAAAACATTACCAGCCCGAGGGCGATCGCCAGGGCAAAATTGTATCCAAAAAACTGAGGGGAAAGCCCAGTGACGCTCACAGGCCAGCCCCAAACGGTAAACATGCGCTCCAGGGGAATGTGCAGCCAGGCGAAAACCGGAGTGCGAATGCCGCCGCCAATCACATTGACCACGACAAATTCAGCCAGTTGCCGTCCCAGCGGTTTGGAGCGCGAGTCCGGGTAGGTCCAATAACGATTCCAGGTAAAGTTGCTCAACACGGCCACGCTGAAGGAGATCACGCTGGCGAGCACCGGTTCAACCGCCAGCGCGTGCGTGAGCACGTTGAACACGCCGAAATCCACCGCCGCGCCGATGCTGCCCACAATCGCAAATTTGACAAAGCGCGCGCGTTCAACAGGGTTGGTCACAATAGTAGTGAGCATCATGCCTGATCAAGTTTCTCCTTGAAATAGGGAATGGTTCGCCGCAAACCTTCATCCAGGCTGATCTGCGGCTCCCAACCGAGCACCTCGCGGGCGCGGGTGATATCTGGCTGGCGGCGCTGTGGGTCGCCGCTGCCGCGCCGATCGGGCAGGAAGGTCACGCCCTGATTGCCGGTCATCTGGTTGATGGTGTGGGCGAACTCGAGGATAGTTGTCTCTACCGGGTTGCCGATGTTGACCGGGCGATGCTCGTCCGACATCAGCAGGCGGTAGATACCTTCAATCAGATCGTCCACATAGCAAAAACTGCGCGTCTGCTGGCCGTCGCCGTAAACGGTCAACGGCTCGCCGCGCAACGCCTGTAACAAAAAGTTGGGCACCACGCGGCCATCGTGGATGTGCATGCGCGGGCCATAGGTGTTAAAGATGCGCACAATGCGGGTATCCACGCCGTGAAAGCGATGATACGCCATGGTCAACGCCTCGGCAAAGCGCTTGGCCTCATCATAGACCGAGCGGGGGCCAATCGGATCCACGTACCCCCAGTAGCTCTCGTCCTGCGGGTGCACCTGCGGATCACCGTAGATCTCGCTGGTGGACGCCAGCAAGAAACGGGCGTCATGCGCCTTCGCCACACCGAGGGTGTTGTGCGTCCCCAGCGCCCCGGCTTTCATCGTCTGAATGGGCAGGTTGACATACCCGAAAGGGGAATTGGGGTTGGGGCTGGCCGGGGAGGCAAAATGCATCACCGCGTCCAGCTTGCCAGGCACAAAAATAAAATCGGAGACATCGTGCCGGATGAACGAGAAACGCTCATGCCCGGCCAAATGAGCCAGGTTTTGAGGGTTACCGGTGATGAAGTTATCCATCCCCACCACTTCGTGCCCCTCAGCGAGCAGGCGATCACACAAATGCGAACCCAGAAAACCCGCCGCACCGGTTACAAGAACACGCATAAAGAATTCCTTTCTTCACTCCAGGCAGGATTATTTCCAATCCACGCGGCTGATGCGCCCCTCGCCGGTGATTTGAAAGGCCTCGCCACTGAGACTATCCACCAGCCACAGATTGCCCTGATACAGCACAACCAGCCCGCGGCCGCCGCTTTCCGGCAACACATCAGGAGACCAGGCTCCCCAAGCCTGTCGCGGCTCGATCCCTGGCGCCTCAGGCGGGGGGAAGAGCTCCCGCCGGTTTGATCCGTCGCGGTCAATCAGCATCAACCGATAGCGGCTGGTCTCGCTCTGTTCCGGGAAGATTGCCTGCAAATAAGCAACCTGATAGCGCAACCCACCGGTGGCCGATTCGCTGGCAGGGGAGAGCAACGGGTAGGCAAACATACCCACCTGCGAAACCAGGTCGACCGGGCTGCCACCCGCCAGCGGAACAGCAGTCAGATTGAAGTTTTGCGATTCCTCGGGCGCGGTAGAGCCGGGTGGAGGGGCGTGCCGGACCACATAAACGACGTTTCCGTCCTCACTCCACGCCACACCAGGGACCCAGGCCCAATCACCATAAGTCTCTAGGGGGACGATCTCCAGCCAGGAAAGCAGCGTGCCGTTCTCCACATCCACGAATCCGACCTGATCCGGTCCGGCGTAGAGGATATTATCAGCCGTCGCGCCAAAGAGATAATTGATCCCCCACCAGCCATATACCCCCCCGGAGTTGGTCTCCACAACGACCGCCGGGCTGGGATCCACCCACCCGTTGACGCTGAAGGTGGCCACGCGCAGATCGTTGTTGGCCTGCCAGCCCGGCGCCGCCTCTCGCGGTTCCACGGTGGAGAAGGCCACGCGCGAGGTCGAACCAGGCAGCCAATCGGCAAAGTGGATCACATTCTGCACCTGCAAATCATAGAGCACGTCCGGTTGGCGCAGGTTGACAGCCCACAGGGTGTTAATCACCTCTTCCCCCTCGCCGCGGCGGGTGAACAACAACCATTCGCCATCATCCGAAAGCGAAAACACGCGCCCATCCAGATCCCCTGTCGTGACAATCGGCGTGCGGCTGGCGGTGCTCCCCTCCATCACCCAGGCGTTGCCATCCGAGAGGTACGCCAGCCGCCCGGGGATGGAATGCGGCGTAAAGGACGACTGCACACCTACCAGCATGATCTGAGGGACGGCTTCCTTCACGACCACCACTTTGATCTCGGTGCGCGAGACCTCCACGCCATCTTCGTACACCACGCGGTAAGTGATCTCTTTTAACCCATTCTCACCAAGTTGAAGAGGCTGCTGCGTCCCCTCGAGGAGGAATTCACTGGGCTGCAGTTGCTGCTCAAACGGGATGACCACCTGCTCGATCTGAAATTCCTCATAGATGCGGGTGACCTTAATTTCACTATTTTCCGTCAGCACCTCAAAAGGAGCCGGCTCAACGCGATCCAGCTCCCCCAGCGTGATCTCAGCCTGATCAAGCGCCTGCTGTACGCTGCTTCCGGCGGGAAGCTCAACGCTGATTTGTTGCCCATCAACTTCAATCTGCACTGTGATAAGCGCCTGCGCCGTTGGCGCGTTGCCAACGCAACCAGCAAGCAGCAGAGCGAACGCAAGCCACATCGCCAGCGAATGGTATAATCTCATCTCGTTGTATCCTTGTGTATCGATCCTCTGAGAATCTGACCCCCGATTATAGCATGAGCAACCCCGATCAACCCGTCCAAGAATCCACGCTTAGCCTGGCCGCGAAAATCGAAGCCCTGCTCTTCGTCGCTCCTGAAGCCGTCACAACAGCGCAGCTCGCCCGAGCCCTGGAAGTCCCCCAAAAACAGGTTGAGGCCTCCCTGAAGGAACTGGCCGCCAATTACGCCGACCGCGGCATCCGCCTGCAATCGCACAAAGGGGGCTATCGCCTGGTCAGCGCGCCGGAAGCCGCCGCGCTCATCGAACACTTTTTAGGGCTGGAAGCCGCCACGCCGCTCACCCGCGCAGCGCTGGAGGTGCTGGCGATCATCGCCTACCAGCAGCCCGTCACCCGCCCCCAGGTAGACGCCATACGCGGAGTCAACAGCGACAGTGTGATGAAAAGCCTGCTCAACAAAGGGTTAATCGAAGAAGTCGGGCGCGCCGAGGGGCCAGGCCGGCCAATCCTCTACAGCACCACAGTGGAGTTTTTAAGTCACTTTGGGTTGCAATCCGTCAAGGAACTTCCCCCACTCGACCTGGATGCGCTCATCGCGCAAAACGCCAACCCACAGGCCGAAATCCTGAAAGAATAAGCTTCTCAGTCTTCGTCCGCCGCGCCACCGGGCAGGCCATAATCCGTGTTGATCTGAGCGATGATCGCCTCATCCGCAGCGGAAACTTCCTTCATTTCAAAGCCGATATTGTAAAAATTAGGGTCAACATCTCGCTGACACCACACGCAGCGTGCGTGCAGGTTCAAAAACGATTTCTTGTAAATATCCTCAGGCAGATCAATGCGTAGTTGATAATCTTCCTGCACCGGCAATTCATTTTCGCTGATAATCATCGCCCCGCTGGGTGTCAGGTTCCTCAGGTATCCGATGAATTCCCCCGTCACGCGATTAAACACTCGCGAGTAAAACATGATATGCTGTCGCTTCAACTTCCGGCGCTCGGCCATGCCTTGCCTCCTTCTCGACTCCCTCAAACGACACAAACGCATTATAACCTGAATCGCCCAGCGAACCTGCAAATTATGGTAGGATTCGCACTCGCAACACCAAACACACGCCCAAGAGGAAACCAACCATGTCCGTCGACAGCTTCAAATTCCTCCCGCGCCTGCTGGCGGCCTATTACCAGGCCAGCGACCGCCAACCCCAGCGCCCCATCCCGTGGACTCCGCTTGAACGCCCTCTGAGCGAGTGCAAACTTGGCCTGGTGACCTCCGGCGGCATCTACCACCGCGGCCAGCAGCCGCCGTTCGATGTCGAGCGCGAGCGCCAGGAGCCTACCTGGGGTGACCCGACCTTTCGCGCCATCCCCGCGGATATCAGGCCCGAAGAGGTCGCCGTCAGTCACCTGCACATCAACCCATCCGATATCGAGGCGGATTTCAACATCCTGCTGCCGATTCAGCGCTTTCAGGAACTGACTACCGAGGGCGTGATCGGCGGTCTGGCCAAGACGGCTTACTCGTTCATGGGCTACCAGGGCTTCCCCGCCGATACGCGCGCCTGGGAGACCACCTACGGGCCGCAGGTGGCCGCCATGCTGAAGGAGGAAGGCGTCAACTGCGTGTTGCTCACCCCGGCCTGACCGGAATGCGCACTCAACGTGCCCGTGCTGGCACGCACCCTCGAAGCCGCAGGTCTCTCCACCATCCTGGTGACCAACATGCCCTTCTGGGCGGAGAAAACCGGCGTCCCGCGCACGCTGGCAGTGGAATTCCCCTATGGTCACATGCTGGGAATGCCGAACCACCCGGAGATGCAGCGTCGCGTCATCCTCCAGGCGCTGGAAGCATTGGAGAAAATCAAACAACCCGGCGAGATCATCCACTCGCCCGAGGAATGGCCCATCCCCAAAAAGGAAGCCCTCGCTTCCTGGCAACCCACCGGCCCCTCACCCATCGTCAGCATCATGAGCGCCCATGTGCGCGAGGTGATCGGCCGCCGCCGAAAACAAAAATCAAACTGATTTCCCCATGCAAACCATCCTTCGCCAGATCATCAATTTAATTGTGCGGTTGACCTGCCGCCTGGAGACCGAGGGCCTGGAGCGCATCCCCCAGGAGGGGACATGCATCGTGGCCGCCAATCACCTCGGCAGGCTGGATGCCATCCTGGTGTACTCCGTCATCAAACGCCCCGACATCATCCTGTCAATCGCTGAAAAATATCAGCGCGTGGCGTTCATCCGTTGGCTGGCGCGGCAGGTCAACGCCGAGTTCATCCAGCGCTTCGATAATGACACGCGCACCATCCGCATCATCCTGCGCCGCCTAAAACAGGGCGAACTGTTCGTCATCGCCCCGGAAGGCACGCGCAGCAAGAGCGAAAAGCTGCTCCCTGCCCGTCCCGGCGCAGCTTACTTGGCCGCCAAGACCGGCGCGCCGGTCATCCCCGTGGCCGTCACCGGCACCGAAGATCGCGTTGTGCGGGAGAATTTACGTCGTCTGCGCCGTTCACACGTGACCATACGCGTCGGCCAACCTTTCACAATCCCCCCGTTGAACCGCATTAACAAAGAGCAGCAAATACAGGCCGCTACAGACGAAATCATGTGTCAGATCGCCGCGCTGCTGCCAGAGCGCTATCGCGGCCATTACGCCGATCACCCCCGTCTAAGAGAACTGCTCTCGGACAACAATCTTTAAACCACAAAGGGCACGAAGAAACACGAATTTGTTTTCTTCTGTGCCCTCTGTGCTCAATCAGGCAGTCGCCAGGGCTGCCTTTTTGGCGTTCTTGGTCAGCCGCCCGCGCTCGTGCGCCGAGAGCACCCGTTTGCGAATCCGAAATGCCTGCGGCGTGACTTCCAGCAACTCATCCGCTGCCAGATACTCAATGGCGTCATCCAGGCTCATCTGCCGGGGCGGAGTCAGACGCACCTCGATATCCGCGCTGGCGGCGCGCATGTTGGTTAGGTGTTTCTTCTTGCAAACGTTGACGTCCAAATCGCCGGGGCGCTGGTGCTCCCCCACCACCATTCCGGCGTAGACCTCTTCCCCAGGACCAATGAACAGGGTACCGCGCGCTTCGGCGTTCTTCAACCCAAAAGTGGTCGCCACGCCGGTTTCCCAGGAGACGAGCGAGCCGGACGTGCGCCCGCTGATCTCCCCGACCATCGGCAGATAGCCATGAAAGAGGGTGTGCATCACCCCAGCACCGCGGGTGGCGGTCAGGAAATGTGAACGGAAGCCCAGCAAGCCGCGCGTCGGCACCAGGAACTTGAGATGCACGCTGCCATCGGCGGTGTTTTGCATATCCAGCATCCGCCCGCGGCGCGATCCTAGCATCTCCACCACCACGCCGACCGTCTCCGAACTGGTCTCAATATACACTTCTTCAAACGGCTCCAGGGTTTTACCGCTGGCATCCTGTTTCAAAATCACTTCCGGGCGGGAGACCTGAAACTCGTACCCCTCGCGCCGCATGGTTTCGATGAGGATGGCAAGGTGCAGCTCGCCGCGCCCTGAGACCAGGAAGGTATCAGCGCTCTCGGTCTCAGCGACGCGCAGAGCGACGTTGGTGCGCAACTCGTCGAAGAGGCGTTCGCGCAGTTTTCGCGACGTCCCCCAGCGTCCCTCGCGCCCGGCAAAAGGCGAGGTGTTAACCCCAAAGGTCATGTGCACCGTCGGCGCTTCAACCTGAATGGTGGGCAGCGCGACGGGATGCTCCGGGTCGGCCAGCGTGTCGCCGATAGCGATACCCTCCAGCCCGGCCAGGACGATGATCTCCCCGGCCTGCGCGGCTTCGACCTCAATTTTCTGCAGTCCCTGATGAACGTAGAGATAGCGCGCCTTTTCAGGGAGCACGGTTCCATCGGCCTGGATGCGCGCCAGGGGCTGACCGACCTTAATCTCGCCAGCGAAC
>CAZZFZ010000044.1:0-19059 GCA_964653835.1 uncultured Anaerolineales bacterium | reverse complement strand
CACACCCAGCCCCACCCCATCCGCTTCCCGCAAAGCCTCAACACTGTATAAGACAAAGAATCACAGTGTAACCAATACTCCATCACCTTTCAGCCTGTTACCTTGGTTACCTGCCATTTAATACCCCCTCCTCACATCCACCCGATTCGGCAGTGGCTCTCCGCGTGCAGCAGCGTTGAGCATCTCCGCCAGTTGCTGGAGACGCTCCCGGTCGGCTTCTAGCGAGCTACCGCCGCGATGCGGGCTCATTACTACATTATCGAGTTCATGGAAGGGGTAATCGGCGGGTGGGGTGTTTACTACAGCATCTTTATCACTCGGGTAGTTGTACCAGACTTCCAACCCGGCAGCGAACAGTTTTCTCTCGCGCAGCGCATGATAGAGCGCCCCCTGATCCACCACCGCGCCGCGTCCCACATTGACCAGAATCGCTCGCTCCGGCAACATCGCTAGCTCGCGCTTGCCAATCAGGCCTTTTGTCTCCGCGGTCAGTGGCAGCGTGAGAATGAGAACGTTTGCCTGCGGCAGCAGGTCGGGCAGGGCATCCATAGAGTATACATCGGTCTCACCCTGCGGATGGCGGCGTACGCCCAGCACGTGCAACCCCATCCCCCGCAAAGCGCGTCCCACGCGGCGACCTATCTCCCCGTAGCCCAGGATCAGCGCGGTTTTCCCTTCCAGGCGGACGGACAGATCCGGGCGCGAGCGGTGCTGCCAGTTATTCGCCCGTAAAGCCCGATCGGAGAGGGAAAGGCTTTTGGAGGCTGAAAGCAGCAACGCCAACGCCATCTCGGCAGTGTCCACCGCGTTGTAGTGCAGGTTGTGCAGTGAGATGTGTGGATAGTCTCTCAATAATTCGCTGGTCTCCTCAGGGACGCCCGCCCATGGGATGATGATCCACTTCAGGTTCGGGCAGGTGGCCAGATGTTCTGCTTTGGGGCGCCCGGCTACCAGCAGTTGACAATCCTCCGGCGGGGTTTTCCCCCAGGTCAGATGAATCGTGGGAACGAGTCGCTTTGCCAGCCGATGCGGGTCTTGTTCATCAGCCCAAAAGCGGATCAGGTGAGCCTTGAGTGTGAAAAGGGATTGATTTTGCATAGGCATAGTTTTGTGCGCTCAGGCCAAGCCTCCATCTCCCTCCGCCCTCCGCTGACGCACCAGATACAATCACCCCATCCGACCAGTGATGTAGTTCTCGGTCAATTCCTGTTCAGGGTGCGTGAAGATCACCTCGGTATCGCCAAATTCGATCAATTCGCCCAACCAGAACAGGCCGGTGAAATCGGAGATACGCGCTGCCTGCTGCATATTGTGCGTGACGATGACAATCGTGTAGTCCTGTTTCAGTTCGGTGATCAGCGCCTCTACTTTGCCGGTGGCGATGGGGTCCAACGCCGAACACGGTTCGTCCATTAATATCACTTCCGGCTGAACGGCGATCACGCGCGCGATGCACAACCGTTGCTGCTGGCCGAGGGAGAGACCGAGGGCGTTTTCCTGCAGTTTATCCTTGACGTCTTCCCACAAGGCAGCCTGCCGCAAACTGCGTTCCACGATCTCATCCAGCTCGAATTTCGATTTCGTCAGCCCCAGCACGCGCGGCCCGAAGGCGACGTTATCATAAACGGACTGCGGAAACGGATTGGGCTTTTGAAACACCATCCCCACCCGCCGACGCAGAAGCGCCAGATCGGTCTCCGGCGTGTAGATATCCACTCCCTCGAACAGCACCTGCCCCTCCACGCGCGTCCCCTGAATGGTATCGTTCATGCGGTTCAAACAACGCAAAAAGGTGGACTTCCCACAACCGGAAGGGCCGATCAACGCCGTAACCCGTTGCGGCAGAATATCCATGCTGATGTCGTGCAAAGCTTTGCTTTTCCCGTAGTAGAAATTCAGCCTGTCAATATCGAAAATCGGTTGATTGGTTGTCGTCATAAAGTACCTGCTATTTTGTCGAATAGAACTTGCTCGAATGAGACGAGAAAAATTCTACCCCGTTTTGCGGGCTGTGGACGCTTTGGGTGTTAATGTTGTGTTAAATCCACGCTCAGCCCCCTTTACAAAACGCAATGTGGCATATAATCACAGGCGATGAAAGCGAAAACCACAATCTTGCTATTCCTTGTTGCGCTGCTCGGCGCCTGCCGCGGCAGCGAGGCCCCAGCGGTGGAAACCGCCGCGACGCCCCAGGCAGAGGTTGCCTACATCGAGAACAAGGGGTCTGACACCATCGTCAACCTTGCTCTGGCCTGGGCAGAGGCCTATCAAACGGTTGCGCCCGAAGTGCGCATCTCCGTCACCGGCGGCGGCTCCGGCACCGGCATCGCCGCACTGGTCAACGGCACGGTAGATATCGCCAACGCTTCCCGCAAAATCAAACCGGAAGAAGAGGAAGCCGTGCGCGCCAACGGCGCCGAGCCGGTTGAGTTCGTCATCGCCCGCGATGCAATCGCCGTGATCGTCAACCCCGAAAACCCGGTGGACGGACTCACCTTACAGCAAATCTCCGATATCTACAGCGGAAAAATCACCAACTGGAAAGAAGTCGGCGGGGAAGATCGTCCCATCGTGCGTCTGTCGCGCGAGACCAATTCGGGCACGCACGTCTACTTCCTCGAAGAGGTGTTGCGCCTGGGCGATAAGCACAACGAGACATTTTTCGCCCCGGAGACCCTTTTGCTCCCCTCCTCCGAGGTGATCAGCGCCGAAGTGCGCCAAAACCCCAACGCCATCGGCTACGACGGGTTGGGCTATGTCACCCCCGATTTGAAGGTGATCGCCGTGGCCAGAGAAGCCGGGGGGCCTTACGTCCTACCTTCGGCTGAGACAGTCAACTCAGGGGAATACCCCATCGCCCGCGACCTCTACATGTATACCGCCGGAGAACCCAGCGGTGCGATCGCTGAGTATCTGAACTGGATCGTCTCACCTGAGGCCCAGCAAATCGTCACCGAGTTGGGCTTTGTACCCATACTTATACCCTGAGAAAACCATGAAATCTACTCCAAAAAACTGGCGCGAACTACTCATCACCAGCCTGATCAAAGCCTCCGGCTATTCGGCCATCGTTTTTGTGGCACTGATCTTCTATTTCCTGCTACAATCGGGCATACCCGCCCTGGCAGAAGTGCCGCTCGACACCCTGTTCAGCACCCGCTGGTATCCTATTGAAGGTTATTTCGGCCTGCTCCCTTTGATCGCCGGTTCACTGGTCGTCACCACCGGTGCGCTGCTGGTGGCCTTTCCCCTCGGCCTGGGGACCGCCATCTATCTGGCGGAAATCGCCCCGCGCTGGGTGCGCGAGATCGTCAAACCGCTGGTCGAACTGCTGGCCGGCCTGCCCTCGGTGATGCTGGGCTTTTTAGGCATCGTCTTACTCTCTCCCCTCTTGCGCCGGGCGCTGGACATCCCCACGGGCCTCTCCGCGCTGACCGCCTCACTGCTTCTGGGCGCCATCTCGCTCCCAACCATCGTCTCGGTGGCGGAGGACGCCTTAGACGCGGTGCCAAAATCCTACCGCGATGCCTCGCTGGCGATGGGGGCGACCGAATGGCAGACCATCTGGCGGGTGACGTTGCCCGCGGCGCGCTCCGGCGTACTCACCGCCGTGATGCTCGGCATTGGGCGGGCCATTGGTGAAACCATGACCGTGATGATGGTGGCTGGCAACGCGCCGGTGATGCCGCGCGGCCTGAGCGTTTTTATCTCCCCCGTGCGCACAATGACCGCCACCATCGCCGCCGAGATGGGCGAGGTCGCCAACAACAGCACCCACTACCATGTGCTCTTCCTGGTCGGTATTGTGCTCTTCTTGATCTCGCTGATCGTCAACATCATCGCCTCGGCGGTCATCTTCCGGCAACACAAGCGCGCCGAACGAATCCTATCCTGATTATGAAGACTTCACAAAACTCGTCATCCCGCTTTATCACCCAGCGCGTCGGCTTCGGCGCGCTCACCGCCCTGGCGCTGATCACCATCATCCCCATAGTCCTGACGATTGTGTACATTGTCATTCAGGGCGCGCCAGCGCTCTCATGGGAATTCATCACCGCCATGCCTCACGACGGCATGCGCGCTGGCGGCATCTGGCCAGCCATCGTGGGGACTTTCTATCTCACGCTGGGCACGGCGCTCTTCGCGGTGCCGGTCGGCATCGGAGCAGCGATCTACCTCGCCGAATACGCGCCCGACAACCGCGCTACTCGCCTGATCCGCCTGGCGATTATCAACCTGGCTGGGATCCCCTCGGTGGTCTACGGCCTGTTTGGGCTCGGTTTGTTCGTGCTCTTCCTCAACTTCGGCACCAGCATTCTGGCCGGTTCGCTGACTCTGGCGATCATGACTCTACCGATCATCATCAGCACGGCAGAGGAAGCCCTGCACACCGTGCCGCAATCCTTCCGCGTGGTCAGCATCTCACTGGGCGGCACGCGCTGGCAAACCATCCGCAAAATCGTGCTTCCCCAGGCCTTACCAGGTATTCTCACGGGCGTCATCCTGGGGTTGGAGCGCGCCGCCGGGGAGACCGCGCCGATCTTGTTCACCGTGGCGGCGTTTTTCCTACCCAGCCTGCCCAACTCCCCACTCGACGCCACTATGGCCCTGCCTTATCACCTGTTCGTGATCTCCACACAGGTGCCCGGCATGCCCATAAAAATCCAATATGGCACGGCATTGGTGCTGGTCGCTTTCGTCCTAATCATGAATCTAATCGCCGCCACGATTCGCTCGCGGGCGCGCGCTCGCCGTCAATGGTAGCAGCCGTCATGACAAAAATAGAAGTTCAAAACCTCACCGTTCACTACTCCGATGGCACCGAGTCATTGCAGGACATCAACCTGGAGATTCAGGCCAACGCCATCAATGTCCTCTTCGGCCCCGCCGGGGGTGGCAAATCCACCCTGTTGCGCACACTCAACCGGCTCAACGATCTGGCCGATGTGACCCACCTGGATGGTCAGGTGCTCCTGGATGGCGAGAATATCCTTGACCCAAAGACAGACGTGATCGCCCTGCGCCGCCGGGTGGGGATGGTCTTCGCCAGGCCCGTGGTGCTGCCCTTCAGCATCCGCCAAAACCTAACCTATGGGCTGGAACTGGCCGGGGAGACGCGCAAGCATGTCCTGGATGAAGCCGTGGAACGCAGCTTGCAGCAGGCTGCCCTGTGGGACGAAGTCAAAGACCGGCTGGACGATCCGGCTGTGGCGCTCTCCGGCGGCCAGCAACAACGGCTCTGCCTGGCACGGGTGCTGGCACTGCAACCTGAGGTGATCTTGCTCGACGAGCCGACCTCCGGCCTCGACCCGCTCTCCACCGGCAAAGTCGAAGAATCGCTCCAGCAATTGAAGAAAAACTACACCATCATTTTGGTCCCCCACTCGGTTCAGCAAGCCGCGCGAACCGCTGATTACGCCGCTTTCTTTCTGCAGGGTAAGTTGGTAGAATATGGCATCGGCAGTCAGATTTTCACGCACCCCACCAAGCAGCAAACAGAAGATTACGTCACCGGGCGCTTTGGTTAGAAGATTACTGTAAAGAAGGTTGTTATGATACGGGAAACTCTTGATCGCAAACTCAATCAATTGAAAGACGACGTCCTCATCCTGGGCAGCATGGTCGAACAGGCCATCCTGCAATCTGTGGACGCGCTCAAACGCCGCGATATCGAAACGGCGCGCAAACTCTACGCCGCCGACGCGGAGATCAACCAAAAGCGCTTCGAAATCGAATCTGCCTGCCTGATTGCCATTGCCACTCAGCAACCCATGGCGCACGATCTGCGCATTCTGGCCGCCATCCTGGAGGTCATCACTGAATTGGAACGCATGGGCGATTACGCCAAAGGCATCGCCCGCATCTGCGTCAACACTGGCCACGAGCCGCACATCAAACCACTGGTGGACATTCCCCGCATGGCGGAGTTGGCGACATCCATGCTCCACAGCGCCCTGGAAGCCTTTGTATCTGAAGACGCTGATCAGGCCCGCAAAATCCCGCGCCAGGATGACGAGGTGGATGTGCTCTACAACCAGATCCACCGCGATCTGCTAACGCTCATGCTGGAAGATCCGGCGATTATCGACCGCGCCAACGCGCTGATGTGGGCCGCACACAACCTAGAGCGCACCGCCGACCGGGTGACCAACATCTGCGAGCGCACCATTTTCATCGTCACTGGCGTGCTGGATGAATTGGATGTCTCCGACGACGAACGGCAGGATGTCGCGTAGCCTATGGCCAACCTGATCACCCTCTCCCGCTTCCCGCTGTTGTTCATCTACGTCGCTCTGCTGTACAGGCACAACGCCACCACGCAACTATGGGCGGTGCCGCTCATCCTGCTGATTATTCTGCTCGACTTCTTCGATGGGCAGATCGCCCGTCGGCGCGGCGAAAGCAGCCTGTTGGGCAGCGTGCTGGATATCGCCACCGACCGCGCCCTGGAGATCGTGCTCTGGGTGGTGTTCGCCCATCTCGACCTGATCCCGGTCATCATCCCTATCATTGTGATCACCCGCGGCACTACGGTGGACGCGGTGCGCGCCGTGGGGATGAGCAGCGGGCGGGCCGCCTTTGAGCAGGTGCGCCACCCGATTAGCCGCTTCCTGGTTTCCTCGCGCTGGATGCGCAGCAGCTACGGCTTTGTCAAAGCCTTCGCCTTCGCTATGCTGACCCTCGACCTCGGCCTGAAAACCTTAGAATCACACTGGAGCTCGCCGGTCCACATCGCTGCCCTCACCCTCACCTGGCTGGCCACCGCCATGAGTATCGCTCGTGGCCTGCCCGTACTGATCGAAGGATACAGTCTGCTGCAAGAAAACACTCCGGCATGAAAGCCAGCCTGCAATCCCTGAGCAACAGCCAGTTTGGCGTCCGCTTTGCCCTGTGGATCGGACGCACGCTGCCGCTCTCCTGGTCTTACCGCGTGGCCGATTGGATTGCGGCGTGGTTCGCCCGGCGGGATAACCCCATGACGCGGGCGGTGCGCGCCAATCAATGGGTGGTGCGCGGGGAAAACGCCACCCCTGCAGAACTGGACGCCGCCATGCGGCAGGTCTTCCGTCACGCCGGGCATTGTTTTGCCGATCTGTACAGCAATCTTCACAACCCCGAGGCGCTCAAAGCGCTCACCCCCTATACCCCAAATGTAGAACGCCTGATTCGCACGGCCAGCCTGGAGACTCCGGGGGCTTTCCTCGTGGCGCCCCATATGAGCGCCTTCGACATCCTGCTGCTGGCGCTGGCTTACCACGGACTGCGCGCCAAAGTGCTCAGCTACGGCAACCCCACCGGCGGGTACGAATTACAAAACGAAATTCGCCGTTCGGCCGGCCTGGAAATCATCCCCGTGAGCGGAGAAAACACCCATCAGGAGGCCATCGCCCACCTGCGCGCCGGCGGCGTGGTCATCACCGGCGTGGACCGCCCTATTCCGGGCAAATCGCACCGCCTGCGCTTCTTCGGCCGCCCCAGCCCTCTGCCCGCCGGTCACATCCGCATCGCCATGGCCGCAAAAGTCCCCGTCCTCGTCGCGGCAGCGCACTGGCAGTCCGATCAAAAATATCACCTGCTGCTCTCAGATCCCATCCCCATGCAGGCTCACGCCGACCGCGGCGAAGCCATCCGCCGCAACGGAGAAGCCGTGCTCAAGGTCATTGAGGGCTTCATCCGCCGTGCCCCCGAACAATGGCTGATGTATTACCCCGTCTGGCCGGAGGCGGTTGAGGAATTGTACGGTGTTTGATTCGCCGCTGGTCTTCCTCGGCGCGGCGCTGATCCTGACGGGTGCAACGCACATCATCCCGGCAATCGCGCTGTGGGATGCCCGCGCTTTCCGCGTACTGCACCGCCGCCTGCGACGCCGGGTCACCCTGTTTCAGGCGCTCTGGCCGCTGGGGCGCACGCCATTCACCCTGGCGGCGCTCGCCCTGACCCTCCTCCTGCACCCAGCCGCCGGCCTGCGCGCGGCGGTGGTTTTCGCCGCCGCGGCGACGCTGGAATGGGGCGTCAAAGCCAGCCTGCGCCGCCCGCGCCCCTTCACCGTCATCCCCGACACGGAAATGCTGCAACCCAAACCGCCGCACGATCCATCCTTCCCCAGCGGGGACGCGTTGCGCGTCTGGTTCCTGGCCACCACCCTGCCGATCACCCTCGGCCTGCCCCTCTGGGCTATGGGAATGCTGGCTGGGCTGGCTATACTGATCTCTTTGGGACGCGTGGCGATGGGGGCGCACTACCCCCTGGACGTGCTCGCCGGCGCCGGGCTGGGGCTTCTTGCCACCGGTGCGACTCTCGCTCTTTCAGCAGCGCCCTAACGCCAGCGACCAAACACCGCTGAGAGAAGAGCGGCAATCACCACTAGCGGGGCGCCAACCAGCAACCCAATCCCTAAAGTCAACAAGATTTGCGCGGTCTGGTGCTGCGCATCGATAAACGCCACCCTGTCGCCAGCGTATATCACCTGCGGCAGCACCCCGTCGCTGGCTGCTTTTCGCCCCCACACCGTGACAAGATCGCCCGCATACAAACCGCGGTAGCGCCGCGTCCCATCCGCCAGCAGGCGATTCTCCTCCCTGGCCTGCAAAGGCCCCTCCCCAGGGATAATCTGCTCATGTAAGGGGCCCTCCAGGCGGGCGCCCTCCATCACGAGCACAGCAATCTCTCCCCCTTCAACCGCCAACGTCAGCGCGGGGACGACCGTCTCTCCGGTTTCCCAGCGACCGTGGAGATCGGCGGTTGATTCCTGGGGGTCCGGCGTGGTCACAACCCAAATCTCTTCCTGATAGGCGATGAAATTGCCCACCTGCAAGTCGGTTGCGCTCTGGATGACGCCACTGACCAACACCTCATCGCCCGGGGTCGCCTGAGCGACATCCACCGCCGTCAGCACTGGCAGCCGTTCCAGACGACGGGCGGTCAATTTCTGACGGGGCGCGAGCACAAAGATCAAGGATAACCCACAGCCCACCAGACCCACCGCGGCGATCCCCGCCCACACCAGGCAGGACAACCGCTTTCGCAGATTCCGGAACAATTTCATCTTACGCCTCCAACGGTTGATAGCACGAAATCGAAAGACTGGCCGTTATTGATACAATGTAGTCAGCCTATTCTAACCTGCGTTTGAGAGACAACAGGCAACGCGCCCTGAGTGATCCTGGCCGTGGGGGTTGCTGAAAGAGGTGTGGCTTGCATGTTTCCCCATAACCCCACGAAAGGAGGCTCTAAATGAGATCCCCCTATTCCCCAACCCAAATAGCAACCCTTAAAAAAGTTTTCAAACTACTCAACCGTTGGATCGTCTTCGTCTTTCGCACCGGATACGGCCCGATCTTCACCTGGCCAGCCTTTTGGGGCAAGATTATGGTGATTGAGCACACCGGGCGCAAAACCGGGCGGAAGAGGTATGCCCCCGTCAACTACGCGCTCTCCCCCGATCAACGCGAAGTCTATTGCCTGAGCGGTTTCGGCCAGGCCGCGCAATGGTATCGCAACATCATCCAGCACCCTGAGGTGGCCGTGTGGATCGGCGCGCGGCGCATCCGAGGAGAGGCGCATCCCATCGCCCCAGCTGAACCGCACCTGGCCCTCTACCGCCAAATCCTGATCAACAGCGGCTTCGCCACGCCACTTTTCGAGGGCTTCAACCCGAAAACCGCGCCGGAGGAAACCATCCGCTCACTGGCGCGGCGCGCCCCGCTGGTGCGCATCACCCTGGAAGAGCCGCTCATCTCCCAACAACCGCACCCCGGCGATCTGGCCTGGATCGCCATTTCGTTGCTTTTCCTGTGGGTGTGGCTGCGCCCCCGGCACAAGGAAAGTTCCTGAAAGTAATCACCCTCCCGCAGGTTAGAAAACCTGTGGGAGGGTGAATATTACGTGGGGAGAGGGATAAAGAGCGCTACTCGCGCGGCAGGCCGACCTCAATCTCGCCAGCGCGCACCCGCACCGGGTAGGCGGGGATGTCTTCCACCGCGGGCAGGGTCAACGCCTTGCCTGTGCGAACATCAAAGCGCGCCCCGTGACGCGGGCAGATCACCTGATGGTCGTCCACTTCGCCGTCCCCCAGCGGCCCATCATCATGCGAACACAAATCAGCAATGGCGAAGTATTCCCCGGCAATGTTGAACACCACCAGCGCCAAGTCATCTATCTCAATGAACAGCCGCTCGCCGTTGGGGAGTTCGTCCACCACGGCGACAGCAACAAATTCACAATCATCCGGGTCGGCCATCGCATAGTTGAACATACACTTCCTCACACCACCAGGTCATCCGTCGCTTCGCCCAGGCCATACGCCCCGGCTTTGAGCACCTTCAGGGAAAGCAGGGCGCACTTCAGGCGCACCGGGCCAAGCTCGATGCCCAACAAATCCAGCACATCCTCTTTGGTCAGCGCTTTGACTTCATCCAGCGTTTTGCCGTGGATGTATTCAATCAACAGGTCGGCCGCGGCCTGGGAGATCGAGCAGCCCTCGCCGCTATAGGCCGCCTCGGTGACCACGCCGTTTTCGTCCAGGCGCACATCCACGCGGATATGGTCGCCGCAGTAGGGGTTATCGTCTTCAAAGGTGATGTCGCTGGGGTCCAGCTCCCCGCGAAACTGGGGGTTTTTGTAACGGTCAATAATCAGTTCGCGATAGAGATCATCCATGATGTACTCCACGGCGCGCCTCGCCGCGCCTACCCAAAGATTTCCTTGACTTTGTAAATCCCCTCCACTAGACGATCCACTTCCTCGCGCGTGTTGTAAAGGTAAAAGCTGGCGCGGGTGGTGGCCGGAATGCCGAATTTAGTGTGCAACGGCATGGCGCAGTGATGCCCGGCGCGCACGGCGACGCCGAAATCATCCAGCACCTGAGAAATATCGTGAGCGTGGGCTTCGGGCAGGGTGAACGCCGCTACCGCGCCCTTGTGCTGCGCCTCGGGGCCGAACACGCGCACGCCAGGGATCTCTTCCAGGCGCTCAAGGACGTAGGCGATGATCTCATGCTCGTACTGTTCAACCGCTTCCATGCCGATGGCAGCCAGGTAATCCACCGCCGCGCCCAGGCCAACAGCCTCGGCGATCGCTGGGGTCCCGGCCTCGAATTTATACGGCAACGCGTTGACAGTGAAGGAGCGAAGCTCCACGCGTTTTATCATATCCCCGCCGCCGAGGAAGGGGGGCATGGCATCAAGCAGTTCACTGCGCCCATAGAGCACGCCAATCCCGCTGGGGCCGAGCATCTTATGGCCAGAGAAGGCGAGGAAGTCCGCCCCCAGGGCCTGCACATCCACGGGGAGATGCGGCACCGACTGCGCGCCATCCACCAGCGTCACCGCGCCGACGGCGTGGGCCGCAGCGATGATCTCCTGCGCCGGGTTGATCGTCCCCAGCACGTTGGACATATGCGTGAAGGCCACCAGCTTTGGGCGCAAATCCAATAAGCGATGATACGCTTCCAGGTCCAGCAGCCCCTCGGGGGTGACGGGGATGAACTCCAGGCGCAGATCAAGCTCCGCGGCGAGCATCTGCCAGGGGACCAGGTTGGAGTGGTGCTCCATCTCAGTGAGCACAATCACATCGCCGCGACGAAGGCTGGTGCGCCCCCAGGAGTACGCCACCAGGTTGATCGCCTCGGTGGTGTTGCGCGTGAAGATGATCTCGTGCGCCTCGGCAGCGCCGATGAAGCGGGCGATGCGCTCGCGGGCGGCTTCATAACCGGCGGTGGCTTCCTCCGCCAGGGTGTGAATCCCGCGATGGATGTTGGCGTTGGTCAGGCGGTAGAAACGATCCATCGCCTCCAGCACCTGCTGTGGCTTCTGGCTGGTGGCGGTGGAATCCAGGTAAACCAGGGGGACGCCAGGGCGCACCTCGCGCCCCAGCACCGGGAAATCTTCCCGGATTTTCTGCACGTCTAAAACCGTCTTTGGGGGATGAGTAGAATTCATAAGTCCAGAGAAGTTGTGCGCCGGTTGCGAGGTTTTCATCTGGCTTCCGGCGCACTCAGGGTCAGGCTATCGGCTGCTCTTAGTCGGGTGCCGCAGGTTGGGTGAATCTTTCGGATACCAGAGCACGTGATCGGGGACCATCCAGCCGTTGGTCAGGTAGACGTTTTCGTGGAACTGGACAGCAACCAGTTTGTCATCCACCTGCACAACAACGCCTTCCAACCAGTCCCGCACGCGCTCCTTCTTTTCATTTTCATGATCGCACAGCACCTCGACCACATCGCCAACCGTATAAGCCCGTTTTGCATTGGGAGGAGAGGTGAAAGGAAGACCGGCCAATGTTTACCTCCTGTTTCCGAAAAATTTCCATGCACTTTGGAGGAATAATTTCCCCATCGGTATTATACGGCAAAATCGCCTACTGTGCGGTCATCTTTTCCTGAATCGCATCCTGAAAACGCGCCCGCACGCCGTCGAAGGGGATGCGCTGCATGATCGGGTCGAAGAACCCCTCCACCACCAGGCGTTCGGCCTGTTCGGCGGGGATACCACGGCTGCGCAGATAGAACACCAGCTCCGGGTCAATCTTACCCACGGTGGCGCCGTGCGTACAGCGGACGTCATCGGCCAGGATTTCAAGGCCGGGGATGGAATCGGCGCGGGCGTGCTCGCTGAGCACCAGATTACGGTTGGCCTGGTAGCCATCTGTGCGCTGCGCGCCGGGGGCGACATAAATCATCCCCTGCCACACCGAACGGCTGTGGCCTTTCAGCGCGCCCTTGAAGAGCAGGTCGCTGGTGGTGTTGGCAGCGCGGTGATTCTGCTGGGTATCGTGATCCAGGTGTTGCTCGCCATCAGTGAAGTAGAAGCCCGACATACGGCCGTGCGCGCCCCTCCCTACCAGGTCGAGGTCGGAGAAGTTCTTGGTCAGGCGCGAGCCGATGGCGCCGAAGATCCAATCCAGGCTGGCATCGCGCTCCAGCACGGCGCGCTCATGGGTGAAGTTCCACACGTTATCACCCAGAGATTGCAGCTCCACAAAACGCAGATTGGCGTTCGGGCCGACGTACAGCTCCACCACCGCGCCGTGCAGAGTCTGCCCGCCCATACCATTGGGCGAGGCTGCCTCGTGCACGTAGGTCAGCGAGGCGCCTTCTTCCAGCCAGATCACCAGGTGGGAGAAATGCGCCAGCCCGACGCCGGCAGCCCACACCAGGCTGTGCAGCGGTTGCTCCACCTGCACGCCGCGCGGCACATAGACGAAGACGCCGTTCTGCGCCAGGGCGGCGGAAAGGGCGGCGAACTTACCCTCATCGGGGCGGACGATCGTCCCCAGCGCCTTCGCCATCTGATCGGGGAACTGACGGGCGGCGGTCTCCAAATCGGTGAAGATCACGCCCTGTTTCGACAGCTCAGGGTTGAGGTCTTGCTGCACCTCGCCGGGGAGCAGGCGAATCTGCCCGCCGTGCTGATCGCTGACCAGGGGGCGCAGCAACCGCTCCGGGACGGCGGGTAAATCCAGGTAAGCCTCCGGCGCGGGGAGCCGGAAATCGCTGTTCAATTTGCTGATATCTGTGCGACGCCAGGGTTCATCGCTGGTCGTCGGGTAAGGCAGGCGCTCATACGCATCCCAGGCGCGGGCGCGGAAATCGGCCAGCAGGCTGCTGCCCTCCCCGGCAGGGATCATTTCACGGCTGAACTTGAAGCCGTCAAAACCGGGGCGGCGGGAGCGCTGAGTGCGGGTTACAACTCGTTTGGTCGTCATAAACTCTTTCTCATTCACAGTCATTGAATCAACCAATCGAGCCTTCCATCTGCAACTGAATCAGACGGTTCATCTCGATGGCATATTCCATGGGTAGTTCTTTCACCAGCGGTTCAATGAAGCCGGAGACGATCATCGTGGTGGCTTCTTCTTCGCTCATGCCGCGGCTCATCAGGTAGAACAATTGCTCCTCGCCGATCTTGGAGACCGAGGCCTCATGGCCGATGGTCACGTCCTCGTCGTCAATCTCGATGTAGGGGTAGGTATCGGAGCGCGATTGCGGGTCGAGCAGCAGGGCGTCGCAAACCACGTTGGAGCGCACGCCACCCATACCCTTGTGCACCTTGAGCAAGCCGCGGTACGAGGCGCGCCCGCCATCCTTGCTGATGGACTTGGAGACAATCTTGCTGCTGGTGTTGGGGGCAAAGTGGATCACCTTGCCGCCGGTATCCTGGTGCTGACCGCGACTGGCGAAAGCCATCGAGAGGATCTCGCCATGCGCGCCCGGCCCCATCAGGTAGCAGGAGGGGTACTTCATCGTCAGCTTGGAGCCGAGGTTGGAATCCACCCACTCCATCGTGCCGTCTTCTTCCACGATGGCGCGCTGGGTCACCAGGTTATACACGTTGTTCGACCAGTTCTGGATGGTGGTATAGCGCACGCGCGCGCCCTTCTTGACCACGATCTCGATCACACCGCTGTGGAACGAATCGGTGGTGTACTGCGGCGCGGTGCAGCCTTCCACATAATGCACCTGCGAGCCTTCGTCGGCGATAATCAGCGAACGCTCAAACTGCCCGATGTTCGCCACGTTGAGGCGGAAATACGCCTGCAACGGCATCTCCACCTTAACGCCAGGCGGGATGTAAACGAACGAACCGCCCGACCACACCGCGCTGTTGAGCGCGGCGAACTTGTTATCCTCAATGGGGATCACCGTGCTGAAGTACTGGCGGAACAGGTCGGGATACTGCCGCAGGCCCTCCTCGATGCTGAGGAAGATCACGCCCTGCTCTTCGAGGTGCTTCTGCACGCTGTGATACACCATCTCAGATTCATACTGCGCCCCCACGCCAGCGAGGAACTTCTGCTCGGCTTCGGGGATGCCCAGGCGGTCGAAGGTCTCCTTGATCGTATCGGGAACGTCGTCCCAGGACTTCCCCTCTTCATCGGTGGGCTTGACGTAGTAGTAAAGGTCATCCAGGTTGAGGGTGGAGAGATCGCCGCCCCAATTGGGCATCGGGCGCTGCTGGTAGTGTGCCAGCGCCTTGAGGCGAAACTCCAGCATCCACTGGGGTTCGTCCTTCATCGCCGAAATCTGTTCCACCACCTCGCGGTCGAGACCTTTCTTGGACTTGAACACGAAGGTCTCCGGGTCGCGAAAGCCCCATTTGTACTCGCCAATACCATCTAAAAGTTGGGTGTCTGTACTCATCATATATTGTCCTTCAGGCAACCATCTGGCTGTGTTTTTCACGCAACCAATCGTAACCTTCTGCTTCAAGGCGGTGAGCCAGCTCCGGGCCGCCGGATTCGACCACGCGGCCATCCAGCATCACATGAACGTAGTCGGGTTGAATATAGTTGAGGATGCGCTGGTAGTGCGTGATCACCAAAGCGCCGAACTCCGCGCCGCGCATGGCATTGACGCCCTCGGAGACGATGCGCAGGGCGTCAATATCCAGCCCCGAGTCGGTCTCATCGAGGATGGCGATCTCCGGCTGGAGGGTCACCATCTGCAAAATCTCAGCGCGCTTCTTCTCGCCACCGGAGAACCCATCGTTGAGGTAACGCCCGGCCACGGAGTGATCCATCTTCAGCAGATCCATGTGCGCCTTGAGCAGCTTGCGGAACTCCGGGATCGAGATGCCCTTATCTTCCGGATCGGCAGCCTTACGGTGGGCGTTGATCGCCGTGCGTAAAAAGTTCGCCACCGTCACGCCGGGGATGGCAACCGGATACTGAAAGGCCAGGAAAAGCCCCAGGTGGGCGCGCTCGTCCGGCTCCAGATCGAGGATGTTCTGCCCCTTAAAAAGCACCTCGCCGCCGGTGACTTCATAGTTCGGGTGCCCCATCAGCGTGTAGGCCAGCGTGGATTTGCCGGTCCCATTCGGCCCCATAAGGGCATGGATCTCTCCCTGACGAACGGTGAGGCTGAGACCCTTGAGGATCTCGTTCCCTTCAACGTTGACATGCAGGTCTTTGATAACTAACTCAGACATGTGTTCTCCTTACAAAATGAAAGACGCGCCCTACACGCGCCTCGGTTTTTTTATCGTGGAGGGATTATAGCACGGGGGACGGATTCGGTCAATATTTTTGATATTATTCATATAAATTATTGACACCTTGCGAGGCAGCATGGTATACTCAGGGCCAAAGCAGGTTCTGTTTTTTTACTGATTGATCCACCATGATGACCTCTACCACTCGAGAGAAAGTCCTCCGCACGTTGCTCACACGCCAGCACTGCACAATCAACGAACTGGCCGAGGCCGTGGGCATCAACCCCATCTCCGTACGTCACCACATCAGCAAGCTGGAAGCCAGCGGGCTGGTCGCCTCCAAGGAGGAGCGCCACGGGGTCGGACGACCGCGGCTGGTGTACTTTCTCACCGAGAAGGGGATGGAGCAGTTCCCCAGCCGTTACCTCCAGCTGACCATCCGGTTGCTCAACCAGCTCAAAGAAACCCTGCCCGACCTGCTGGTGGGCGAACTGTTCTCGCAGATGGCAAACGACCTGGCCGCCGAATACGCCGCCGACCTGGAAGTGGACGATCTGCCAATTGAAGAACGCCTCGACATCGTGCGCGACCTGCTGAACGCCGAGGGCTTCACCGTCGAATGGGAGCGCAAGAACGACGGCTACCACATCCGCGAGGTCGGCTGTCCTTACCTGCACGTCGGGCAAACCCACCCCGAAGTCTGCGCGGTGGATGAGACCCTGATCTCCAACGTGCTCGACGTCCCCATCGAAAAAATCAAATGCGTGCTCAACGGCGATACCCACTGCACCTACGTCGTCAGCGCGCCGCCTGTGAACCAAGAGACAGAGAAAACCAAACCATGAGTCCAAGCAAACCCCGCCCACAGTGGCAAATCGAAACCACCCACCCCGAATACTTCCAGCCGCTCGACGCCGCCTTCCGCCAGGTGGTGGACCCGGAAATCGGCCTCAACATCATGGAGTTGGGGCTGGTGCGCGATGTGCGCATCAACGAAGAAGATAACAGCGCTCACATCGTGATGATTATGACCACTCCCTTCTGCCCGTATGCCCCCGCGCTGCTCGAAGCAGCGCGGGCCAAGGCCGAGGGAGTCCTCGAGCGCCCCACCACCGTTGAGATGGGGATGGAGTATTGGGACCCCACCTATATGGAAGAGGGCGTCGGCGCTGATTGGGGCCTGTTCTAACGATTGCAAACAACTTCCCGCAGGTTTGAAAGCTGCGGGAAGTTCTCTTTAATCTCCTTCTTCACAAATCCCCTCCTTCATGTTATCCTTTGCCTCGCTTTCCGCTTCTGGCGCATTCGCGGCGTCAGGGGCAATCCCGTGGAAAGGAGGTAACCATGCGCGAATACGAACTTGTCTTCATCGTCCATCCCGACCTGGACGAAACCGCCACCAACGAAGTGGTCGAAAAGATCAAGGGATGGATCACAGAAGCAGGGGGCTCGGTCAACAAGGTTGACCCCTGGGGCAAACGCCAACTGGCCTACCCGATCCGCAAGCAGAACAGCGGGCAATACTTTTTGTTGAACATCCAGATCGCCCCAAGCTTCGTGACTGAGCTGGAGCGCAGTCTGCGGTTCCTGGAACCCGTGATGCGCTTCCTGATTACATCCATCAACGAATAAGCATCGGGAGGCTGTCATGAGCCGAGGCCTGAACAAAGTAATGATCATCGGGCACCTGGGGCGCGACCCGGAGATGCGCTACACCCCCTCCGGCCGCCCTGTGACCACCTTCAGCGTGGCGACCAACCGCAGTTGGACGACCACCGACGGCGAACGCCGCACCGACACGGAGTGGTTCAACGTCGTCGCTTGGAACAAGCTGGCCGAGATTTGCAACCAGTATCTGAGCAAAGGCCAGCAGGTCTACATTGAGGGTCGGTTGCAAACCCGCCGTTGGGAAGACGCCAACGGAACCCGGCACACCTCGGTAGAAATCGTCGCCAACGAGATGATCATGCTCGGCGAGCGCCGCGGCGGTGAAGAAGAGGATTACAGCGAAGCCGATTCCATCGAAGACGAATTCCCCTTCTAGAGCGCGGCCAGGCAGCCTACCAGCGAGTTATCCAGTAGGAGTTAGAACCGTGAGTGCAAATCAAAGACGGCGCTTTTACCGTCCCCGAACCTGCCGCTTCTGCGCAGACAGCGAATTAGCGATCGACTACAAAAACGTTGATCTGTTGCGCCAGTTCATCTTTGAGGACGGCAAGATCCGTCCCCGACGGCAAACCGGCACCTGCTCCAAGCACCAGCGTGCCCTGGCAAAAGCGATCAAACGCTCGCGCCACCTTGCGCTGCTGCCGTTCGTGGGCGAAACCCTGCGCTAAACGCGATCCCCTGATCACACCGGGCATAGCGCCCCCTCGGGCCTATGCCCGCCTTTTGTTTCTACCCTCGCGCGCGACCTTCGCCCGGACGCCCGCCTGATCCCCAAAGACTCACAACGTATTATGGCAAAACAGAAGAGAATCACTCCCCCCAGTCGAAAACAAATGGTGCGCATCGAGCGCGAGCAGATGCAGCGACGCATCATCATTTACAGCACCATCGCCGTTGTAGCCACCGTCATCCTGCTCGCCGCCTTCGGTTATTACAAAGAAAAAGTCCTCGACATCCGCAAACCAATCGTCACCGTGAACGGCGATCAGGTCACGGTGGCGCAATTCCAGACTCGGGCGCGCTACGTGCGCATGCAACTGGTCAACCAATACACCAGCTATTACCAGTTCATGCAAAACTTCACCGATGAAAACACGCGCCCGCTGATCGAAAACTCCTTGCGGCAGATTCAATTCCAGCTCGAACCGGCTTTCCTGGGTGCTCAGGTGCTGGACGACATCATCAACGATTTATTGATCCGCCAGGAAGCTGAACGCCGCGGCATCACCGTCAGCGAGGAGGAGGTCGACCGTTTCATCGCCGCAACCTTCTTCCAGTATTACCCGGAGGGCACCCCCACCCCGACCCCCACCCTGGAGATCCAGCCAACTTCCACCCTCTCCCTGCAACAGTTGACCCTCGTCCCACAGACAGCCACGCCAACCGCGGAGCCGACTGCAGAGGCCACCCCAACCGAGGAAGCGCCTCCCACCCCGGAATTACCCTCCCCCACCCCCTACAC
>CAZZFZ010000043.1:7344-19474 GCA_964653835.1 uncultured Anaerolineales bacterium | reverse complement strand
CTCGCCGCCGCCGGCGGCACCGCTCGCGCCGCCCGTCAGGCCATCGAGGCGGGCTGCCCCGACCGCCTCGGCCCGTTGATGGATGAGAACCATGCCCTGTTGCAGGAGATGGGGGTTTCCTCCCCGGCGCTTGACCGACTGGTGGAGGCCGCCAGGGAAGCCGGCGCGCTGGGAGCCAAGCTTTCCGGCGGTGGGCGCGGCGGCAACATGATCACCCTGACGGACCCCGCCGACGCGCCCGCGATCGCCGCGGCGCTGGTGCAGGCCGGCGCCATGGGGAGGATCATTACTGAGGTGAAATCTTATGCTGGCTAAACTGCGCGAACCTGTCAACGGCCTGACCCATTTCTTCGCCGCCATCGCCGGTTTGATCGGGGTGGTCGTCTTGCTCGTCATCGGCTGGGGGGAGACCGGGCGGGTGATCTCGCTGGCTGTTTATGGCCTCAGCCTGGTGGCGATGTTTTCTGCCAGCGCGGCCTATCATATGGTGGACGCCCGTCCCGAAGTCCTTGCGGTGTTGCGCAAACTCGATCACACTGCGATTTACCTGCTGATTGCCGGAACCTACACCCCGCTGTGCTGGAACGAATTCACCGGTTTCTGGAAATGGGGATTGCTGGGAATCATCTGGGGGCTGGCGTTGATCGGCATTATCGTCAAGATGTTCTTCATCCACGCGCCGCGCTGGATCACCGCGGGGGTCTATGTGGTCATGGGGTGGCTGGCTGTCATCGGGATTGGTGAGATTCTGGATGTCCTGCCTGCGGGGGCGATTGCCTGGCTGCTGGCCGGGGGCGCGATCTACACGCTGGGGGCGGTGGTATACATCACCAAAAAGCCGGATTTCATCCCTGAGAAATTTGGCTTCCACGAGGTCTGGCATATCTTCGTCATCCTCGGCGCGCTGGCGCACTATATCCTCATCGCCGTCTATATTGCGCCCGTCGCATGAGGGTGGTTGGGCGAACTTTTTCTGTTCAAGTCGGATCGCGGGTAAAATAAGACCTCTATGCTGAATGAGCAGCTTGTTTTCCTCAAGCTCGGCGGCTCGCTGATTACTGATAAGCATCAGCCGCGCACGCCGCGCCGTGAAGTCATCGCCCGCTTGGTCGGGGAGATCGCCGCGGCGCGGCAGGCTCAGCCGGAGATGCGCCTGGTGTTGGGGCACGGCTCCGGCTCGTTTGGGCACGTGCCGGCGAAGAAATACGCCACCCGCCAGGGCGTGGACACGCCGGAGGGCTGGCGCGGTTTTGCTGAGGTCTGGCGGGAGGCCGCGGCGCTCAATCGTCTGGTGATGGATGCGTTGGCGAGCGCCGGAGTCCCCGCGCTAGCGTTACCGCCCTCGGCGGCGGTCACCGCGCGCCGGGGGCAGGTGATCGCCTGGGACCTCCGGCCACTGCGCGCCGCGTTGAGGGCGGGCCTGCTGCCGGTGGTCTATGGCGATGTCGTCTTCGATGAAGACCTGGGGGGTACGATCCTCTCCACTGAAGACGTCTTCGCTCACCTGGCGGGCGAGCTAGCCCCGCGGCGGATTCTGCTTGCCGGGCGCGCTGCCGGGGTGTGGCGTGATTATCCTGCCTGCACCGACCTCATCACCGAGATCACGCCGCAAAACTGGCCGCGCCTGCTCGCCGCGGTGCGCGGCTCGGCAGCCACCGACGTGACCGGCGGCATGGCGGGCAAAGTGGCGGCCATGCTGAAGCTGGTGGAATCCATCGCCGGGCTGGAAGTGTGGATTTTCAGCGGCGAGTCGCTGGAGAGTGTGTCGCGCTCCTTGCAGGGTTCCCCCCAGGGAACACGCCTGCGCGCGGGAACAGATGCTGCTATAATTTGACCTGATCCACGGGCAGCCGATCAAGTGTTCGGCTGCCCGGAAATTCATCTTCACAACAGGAAACACGATGACCATTCTCTCTCAGGAACACGAAGCCCTGCTGCGTGAGGAGCGCCGTCTGCTCAGCGATTTACGCACCGCGCTGACGCAATTCGGCCTGAAGGCTGAGGACGCCGCCGCGCTGGAAGAATCCATCCTGCAACTGGATGATTTTTTCCTGCTGGTGGTGGTCGGCGAGTTCAACTCAGGAAAAAGCTCGTTCATCAACGCCTTGCTGGGGCAGGATGTACTCAGAGAGGGTGTCACTCCCACAACCACGGAAGTCAACATTCTTCGCTACGGCGAGACCACGCGACAGGTGGTGGATGACCACGTGCATGTCCTCAACGCGCCGGTGGCGTTCCTGCGGGAGATCAGCGTGGTGGATACGCCTGGGACGAACGCGGTGATTCGCGAGCATGAGGAGATCACGGCGCGCTTTGTGCCCCGCGCCGATCTGGTGTTGTTCATCACCTCGGCGGATCGCCCCTTCACCGAGAGCGAGCGCGCCTTCCTGGAGCGCATCCGCGATTGGGGCAAGAAGGTCATCGTGATTATCAACAAGGTGGATATTCTGGAATCCCCCGAGGACCTGGCGAAGATTCGGGATTTCGTCGCCGAGAAAGCGCAGATATTGTTGGGAATCCGGCCGGAGATTTTCCCCGTCAGCGCGCGCCTGGCGTTGCGCGCTAAGCAGGGGGAGCCGCAGGTCTGGGAGGCCAGCCGCTTTGGCGCGTTGGAGACGTACATCCACGAAACGCTGGATGAGCGCAGCCGCTTGCGGTTGAAGTTCCTCAACCCCCTGGGGGTTGGCCGCCGGTTGACCTCGCGCTATCTGGAAGAGATTGAAGAGCGCCTGGCGTTGCTGCAAACTGATGTAGACACGCTGGCCGACGTGGAACGCCAGCTCGACGTTTACCGCCAGGATATGCGGCGCGATTTCGAGTTCCGCATGGCGGATATTAGCAATATCTTATATGAGATGGAACAGCGCGGCGCGGCCTATTTTGACGACCTGATGCGCCTGGCACGAGTGATGGATTTGCTCAACAAAGAGCGCATTCAGGCGGAGTTTCAGGAAAAGGTTGTGGCCGATACCCCTCAAGCGGTGGAGAAGAAAGTCACCCAGTTGATTGACTGGCTGGTAGTCGCCGACCTGCGGCAGTGGCAGGCGGTGACTGAGCATATCGCCGAGCGCCGCCGTCAGTACGAGGCGCGCATCGTCGGCGGCAAACAGAGCGGCGCTTATCATTATGACCGTGAGCGGTTGATTGAGGGGATTGGCCGTCAGGCGGAACGCGTGGTGAAAACCTACGACCGGGAACTGGAGGCGCAAAAGATCGCCGAGGGCGCGCAGACGGCAGTGGCCGCCGCGGCCGCGCTGGAGGTGGGCGCGGTGGGGTTGGGGGCGCTGGTCACCGCGCTGGCGACAACGTTGGCGATGGACGTCACAGGCATTCTGCTCGCCAGCCTGGTCGCCGCGCTGGGGTTGTTCGTCATCCCGGCGCGCCGCCGCAAGGTCAAGCGCGAGCTGCACGAGAAAGTGAGCGCCATGCGCGAGCAACTGCTGCGCGCCCTGCGGACGCATTTTGAGCAGGAGATTGAGCGCAGTTTGCAGCACATCAACGAGACGATTGCGCCCTATACCCGTTTTGTGCGCGCCGAGCGCGAGAAAAACACCAGTGCCCAGGAGCAACTTCAGGCGATTGACCGCGCTTTGGGGCGGCTGGAGGGGCAGATCCGCGAGCTGTGATCTGTTTTTCAACATCGCGGGCCGCGTTGACAGTTCGGCTGGCCTGCATTAGACTATTTTTTCCCGCCTTTGTGGAATAGAGTGATTCTATGTATCTCACACGACAACAATTGGAAAAATTTGAAGATCAGATGCTCGCGCCTTACGGGATGCGCAGCAAGGATACCAAAGGCCGCGCCTACCCGGAGAAAGAGCCGCTTTACCGCACCGTCTTTCAGCGCGATCGCGAGCGCATCCTGCACACCACCGCCTTCCGTCGCCTGGAGTACAAAACCCAGGTGTTCATCAACTCAGAGGGCGATTATTACCGCACGCGGTTGACCCACACCCTGGAAGTGGCGCAAATTGGACGCTCCATTGCGCGCGCCCTGGGCGCAAACGAGGACTTGATCGAGGCCATTTGCCTGGCGCACGATTTGGGGCATTCGCCTTTTGGACATTCGGGCGAGGAAGTGCTCAACCGGCTGATGCAGGATTACGGTGGGTTCGATCACAACCGTCAGTCGCTGCGCATCGTCACCGAGTTGGAGAAGCGCTATCCGGATTTCCCCGGCCTCAACCTGACCTGGGAGACGCGCGAGGGGATGGTCAAGCATGAGACCGAGTACGATATTTCCGACGCCGCGGATTACAATCCCGATCTGCGCGGCCATCTCGAGGCTCAGATCGCTAACATCGCCGACGAGCTGGCTTACACCGCCCACGACCTCGACGACGGCCTGCGGTCGGGCATGATTACGCCCTCGATGCTGGAGGGCATCGCGCTGTGGGAGATCCTGGTGGAGAGCGTGGGCGTCCGCGCCGTGCCGCTGGATGATCTCACCCGCCATCGCTTGATCCGCAAGCTGATTGGGGTGGAAGTCACCGACATGGTCAACACCACCGGGCAGCGTCTGCGCGAAAGCGGGGTGCAATCGGTGGAGGATATCCAGAAGCTGGATTACAACGTGGCGACTTTCAGCGAGGATATGCGCCGCCGCAACCGTGAGCTGAAGGATTTCCTGTATGCCAACCTGTATCGCCACCCGCGGGTGTTGCGCATGCAGTCCAAGGCGGAGCGGGTGATCTCGGAGCTGTTTGAGGCTTATCAAAAAGAACCTGCGATTCTCCCCTATCACATCCAGGCGCAAATTGACCGCTTTGGGTTGGAGCGCACGATTTGCGATTACATTGCCGGTATGACCGATCGTTTTGCAATTGAAGAACACAGCCGCCTGTTTGATCCTCAGGTGCGGCCATAACAGATATGGTTAAATACAAGCGAGAAGAAGAATGATGATGGAAAAATATTATTTAACCCCTGAGGGAGAGCAAGAATTACGTGAGGAGCTGGCGCGCCTAAAAGGCCCGGAGCGTGAGGAGATTGCCCGCCGCTTGAAAGCGGCCATCGAAATGGGCGATCTCTCCGAAAACGCGGAATACATCGCCACCAAGGAAGAGCAGGGTTTTCTCGAGGGACGCATTCAGGAGATTGAGCACATCCTGCGCAACGCGGAGATCATCGAAAATAACGGCAAACGCGACCGGGTGGAGTTGGGTGTGACCGTCACCATTCAGGAAGAAGGCTACCCTGAAGAAGTCTATTACCTGGTGGGACGACAGGAAGCCGACCCGACCAGGGGGCGGATTTCCAACGAATCGCCCATTGGCCGGGCGTTGATGGGCAAGCAGGTGGGCGACGTTGTGGATGTGGAAACCCCCGCGGGCGTGGTCAAGCTTAAAATTCTGAAGATTGAGTAAGTCTCTGGTAAAAATAAGCCCCCGGCACATCACCGGGGGCTTCGTCGTTTAAGGCTAATTTTGCCAGACGGCCAGTTCCAGCGTCAGGCGCTCGAAGAAGCTGTTGGGCGGCGCTTTCCCATTGGTGCCGTAGGCCATATCCACCACGCGGGCGACCAGCCGCAGGGTGGCGGTTTCGAGGTACATCTCGGCACCGGCCTCGGCCAGGAAGGGTTCGCCCTTGGTAGTGAGCCGCTCGCGCAGGGCGGCATCCTGGTAAGCGTGGCTGCTCATCAGCACTTTGGTGACGGTTTGGATGTCGTTCTTATCGAAGAGCCAGATTTCAAAGGCGGCCACCTTCTTGGGTTCACCGACCCCGATCGGCTCGGAGATACCGACGCCGCACTCGCCGAGGAACTCACCGCTGGGCGAATCGATGCTGAAGGAGTCGTCGAACAGGTCGTCGCCGAGCATGTAGGTGGTCATGAATTGCGCCATGGGGGGAAGCTCGCCGCGAGCGGAGAAATCGGTCGGCTCGGCCATGCGGGTGATCTCTTGCGCCTGCGCCGCGGGGGAGAGCACTTTGGGGAGCGAGCGGCTGCGGAAGAGGAAGAAGTAAGCGGCGACGGCCACAGCCAGGATGGCGACCACGCCGCATAAAGCCAGGATGATTGTGCCGGAAGCCAGGCCGGATTTCGATTCGCCAGCCGCCGGTGCCTCGCCGGGGAGGGGAACCTCGCCCGTTTCACCCGTGCCGCCGGGGAGGGCTTCACCGCTCTGGGGAGGAACGCCCACCGCAGCCGCCGCGCCAACCGCCTGGCGGAAATTGGTCACCGTTTCAGGATAGGGGCCGGGGGATTGTTCTACAATAGCCAGCAGTTCTTCGGCATCCGGGCCGAGACCTTGCCAGCGCATTTGTGCTTTTTGCTGGTCGGGATATAGCGAATAGGAGTCGATCGCCATGCGCAGGTAATCTTCTTTCCAGGCCTGCTGCAAGTCGGCGGGGGCGGCGTCTGTCCATTCCACCGGCCAAAGCCCCCAACCAATGACGAACCAGCCGATCACCAGCCCCACAATCAACCCCGCCAGCGCGGCGATTTTTGGGGATTCCAGTTTGGCGAGCAGATATTCCATGGTGTCTCTCCCTTAGCGGCTCTTAGTTGCTCGATGACACGATTGTATTGTAGACGAGACTGTCAAAAGATGCAATCCCCCGCAAGGGTTGTCGCGAGGGGAGAAGGCGGGGGATTGCATGGTGTGGTACGGAAAAAGATGCAAGCCTTATGCCAGCTCGCCTTCGGTTTCGTCTTCTTCGGGAGCGATCTCGCGGCGCAGGAATTGCTCGCCGCATTGCAGACACCTGGCGTGGGTTTTGTTATCCGCCACCAGAAGGCCGCCGCATTTGGGGCACGGCGTGGGCAGCGGCAGCTTCCAGGAGGAGAACTCGCACGCCGGGTAATTGGCGCAACCGTAGAAGACGCGCCCCTTGCGAGTTTTGCGGACGACCAGTTCGCCGCCGTCTTCGGGGCATTTGACGCCGATTTTCTCCAGCCAGGGCTCAGTGTGACGGCAGGCCGGGAAGTTGCTGCACCCGATGAACTTGCCGTGCCGCCCCCAGCGGATCACCAGCTCGTGTCCGCAATCAGGGCATTTGCGCCCCAGCAGCTCCGGGCCGGTTTTTACTTCCGGCATTTTCTCGTTGGCCTCCTCCACCATGCGAGAGAAAGGCCCGTAGAAATCGCGCACCACCTCTTCCCAGGTCATCTCCCCGGTGGCCACTTTGTCCAGCTCGGCTTCCATGTTGGCGGTGAAGTTGACGTCCACAATATCGGGGAAGTGCTTCACCAGCAGGTCGTTGACCAGGATGCCCGTTTCGGTGGGGATCAGGCGACGGTTTTCGCGGCGGATGTAGCCGCGGTTTTGCAGCGTGGAGAGCGTGGGCGCGTAGGTGGAAGGGCGGCCGATGCCGTTCTCCTCCAACGCGCTCACCAGCGAGGCATCCGAATAACGCGGCGGCGGCTGGGTATAGTGCTGTTCCGGAATCAGGCGGAGTAACTTGAGCACCTGGTCCACGCTCAGGTTGCTGGGGACGCGGGCTTCCTCATCGCCGTCTTTCTTCTTACTATCCTGGTAAACCACCAGGAAGCCGGGGAAGCGCAGCGTGGAGCCGGATGTGCGCAACAGGTAGGCGTGCTGCACCTCGCTGCCGGTAATCTCCACTGAGATGGTATCGAACACGGCTGGCGTCATCTGCGAGGCGACGAAGCGTTGCCAGATGAGCTGATACAGGCGGTACTGGTCGCGGGTCAGGTGGTCTTTGATGGATTTAGGCGTGCGCAACACGCTGGTGGGGCGGATGGCTTCGTGAGCCTCCTGCGCCCCGCGCGCTTTGGTGCGGTATTTCGGTGGGGTTTCGGGCAGGTAATCCGCGCCGTATTTGCCGCCAATATATTCGCGCGCCTCTTGCTGCGCCACCGCGGAGACATTGGTCGAATCGGTGCGCATGTAAGTGATCAGGCCGGTCTGCCCACCGTTGCCCACATCCACGCCCTCGTAGAGCTGCTGGGCGATGCGCATGGTGCGGCGCGCGGTGAAGTTCAACCGCCGCGAGGCTTCCTGCTGCATGGTGCTGGTAGTGAACGGCGCGGAAGGCTTGCGTTTGCGCGTTCCTTTTTTAACCTTGCTGACGACGTAGCGCGCCGCTTCCATGTCCTCCAGCAGCGGTTTGACGTCTGCTTCCGAGGCGAGGGTCGGTTCTTCGCCGTCAACGCGCACCAGCTTGGCGATGAAGTGGTCTTCCTCGCCGTTGGGGGAAAACTCAGCGGCGATCGTCCAGTACTCCTGCGGCACAAAGGACTCGATCTCGCGCTCGCGCTCCACGATCAGCCGCAGCGCCACCGATTGCACCCGCCCCGCCGAGAGGCGGCTGCGCACCTTGCGCCACAAGATCGGGCTGATGCTGTAGCCCACCAACCGGTCGAGGATGCGCCGTCCCTGCTGGGCGTTGACCAGGTTCATATCCAGCTCGCGCGGGTGAGCGAAAGCCTCTTCGATGGCTGGACGGGTGATCTCGTGAAAGACCACGCGGCGGGCGCGCTCCGGTTCGATCTCCGCTGATTCCATCAGGTGCCAGGCGATCGCCTCGCCTTCGCGGTCGAGGTCGGTTGCCAGGTACACTTCTTCGGCTTTGGCGGCCAGTTCCTTGATCTTCTTGACCACCGGGCGTTTTTCGTTGGGCACGCGGTACTTGGGCTTGAAGTTGTTTTCCACGTCCACTGAAAGCTGCGAGCGCAGCAGGTCGCGCACATGCCCCACCGAGGCTTCCACGCGGTAGCCTTTACCCAGGTAGCGCCCCACGGTTTTGGCCTTGGCGGGCGATTCGACGATCACCAGCTTGCCGGAGCGTTTGATCTCTTTCTTCTTGCGCGGGCGTTTGGTCGCCTCGGGGGGCGTCAACCCCTCGTGCGCCGGGGTGCGCCCCATGCGGTACAGGCCGGTCCCGCAAACCGGGCATTCCCCGCGGGTGGCCGGAGTCCCCGCGGCGGTGAACACCGCCTGCGGGTTTTTGATTTCACGTTTTTGTTTACACTTTACACAATAGGCTTCCATGCGAATTCTCCACCGCTACAGTACCGAGCGGTTTTCTTCCTTTAATCGTTGTACCACCTGACGCACCTTTTGGGCGTCTTCTTTCTTGCAGACCAGTAATACGTCCTCCATGTCCACCACCACCAGGTCGTCCACGCCGATGGTCACGATCAGGCGCCCGTCGCCCTGCTGGTAGATCAGCGTGTTCTGTGTGTCCAGCGGCAGATGGTCGGCGTGGATGACGATGTTGCCCTGCTCATCGGCGGGGAGGACATCGAAGAGCGCCTCCCAACTGCCGACATCGTTCCAGCCCAGCCCCTCCGCGGGGATGACGACCACATCCGCGGCGTGTTCCATCACCCCGTAGTCAATCGTCTGCGGTTGGAGGCGCGGCCAGACCTGTTGGACGACGGCCTCCCTTTGGGGGGAATCCCACGCTGCGGCGATCTCTTGCAGTTGGGCGTGGAGTGCGGGCATCTGGCGCTCAAATTCCCCCAGGATGCGCGCCACCCGCCAGACGAACATGCCGGAATTCCAGGCGAAATCGCCGCTGGCGAGCATCTGGCGCGCCTGCGGTTCGGGGGGTTTTTCCACGAACCGCTTCACGCGGTAGACTTCCAGGTTGTGGCAGGTATCCACCACTTCGCCCTGCTGGATGTAGCCGAACCCTGTGGCCGGGTACGAGGGCGTGATGCCCAGCGTGACGAGGTGTTCTTTAGCCGCAGCCTGGCGTGCGGCGCGCAGCAGCGTGCGGAAATGCTCTTCATTTTTAAAGATGTGGTCCGCTGTCAGAACAGCCATCACGGCCTCGGGGTCGCGCTGATGCAAGGCCACCGCCGCCAGGCCAACCACCGAGGCGGTGCCGCGCGGTAGCGGCTCGATCAGGTAATTCTCCGCCGGGATTTGCGGGCATTGCGCCTGTAACTGACGCGCCTGTTCGGCCACGGTGACCACGAAAACCCGCTCCGGCGGAAAAAGCCCCTCCAGGCGGTCAACCGCAACCTGAAAGAGCGAGCGCTCGCCGACGAGCGGGATCATCTGTTTGGGGCGCGCCTGCCGCGAGAGCGGCCACAGGCGAGTCCCCCCACCGCCAGCCATGATGACGGCGTAATAGTGATCGAATTCAAAGCTCATGTTCGTCATTCCTGTGTTTCGTAACTCGCGCTGCTCTCACCCACGGCGTAGTAGCGCATGCCGCCAGCCTGCCGCACCATGCCTTTTAACTCCATCAGGGTGAGTGTGGCGGTGACGGTTTCGATGGGCAAATCGGCGCGGGCGCGAATTTCATCCACGTGCATCGGCTCGGGGCCGAGGATTTCAAACAGCCGGGCCTCAGTGGCGTCGGCGGGGAGGGTGAGGCGCGCCTGACGATGTTCGGCGATCAGCGTAAGTTCCAGGGTTTCCAGGATATCTTCCGCGCGAAGCAGAGGATGCGCGCCCTGTTGGATCAGCCGGTTGGGGCCGCGGCTCTGCGGTGCCAGGATGCTGCCCGGCACGGCGAAGACCTCGCGCCCCTGCTCGGCGGCGAATTCGGCAGTGATCAGCGCGCCGCTGCGTTCCCCGGCCTCCACCACCACGGTCGCCAGAGTCAGCCCGGCGATGATGCGGTTGCGCGGCGGGAAGTTGCGCGCCTCGGGCGGCGTCCCCAGAGGATAGTCGCTGAGCAGTGCGCCGCTTTGGGTGATCGCCTGCGCCAGTTGGCGGTGTTCGGGTGGATAGACCCGATCCACCCCGCAGCCCAGTACGGCCAGCGTGCGACCTGCCGCCTCCAGCGCGGCGCGGTGAGCGATGCCGTCCACCCCGCGCGCCAGCCCGCTGACCACGGTGACGCCGTTGCGCGCCAGAGTCTGGCAGAGCTGCTCGGTCACCTGACGTCCGTAAGCCGTCACCCGCCGGGTTCCCACCACAGCGACGGCCCATTCGTCTTCGGGGCGAATTTCGCCCCGAACATACAGCACGGGCGGGGTGTGATCCACTTCTCGCAGGCGGCGAGGGTAGCTTTCGTCCTCCCAGGTCAGCACCTGGATGCCGCGCGCCTGGATGGATTCCCATATCTGATCCAGGGAGACCGCGGAGCGCAGCTCCACCAGGCTGGCAGTCAGGCGGGGGCTTAGGCCTGCGGCCTGCAAATCCTGCGGCGCTGCCTGCCAGGCGGCTTCCAGGTCGCCATTGAACGCCTCGATCAACGCCCGCAGGCGGACAGCGCCAATTCCCTTGACCAGATTGAAACCAACCCAGTACTTGCGTAAATCAGCCAAAGCGACCCCCCATCGGTTGGGAAAGGAACAATCACAGCAGCCTGCCGCTGGCTGGTCGGAAAGCGTGCAAGAGAATACCATATCGTTTTTCAAAGTGTCAAGACGCCCGCGAGTGGGATAAAACCTCCCGCAGGCTGCGAAAAGCTACGAAAGTCCTGCTTGAGCCTGTGGGAGGAATAGTAATCACCAGTCCCGATGATACAATAACCGCATGGCGGAACAGAAAAAACGGGTTGACGTGATGCTGGTGGAGCGCGGCCTGGCGGAGAGCCGCTCGCAGGCTCAGCGTCTGGTGATGGCCGGTCAGGTGCGCGCCGATGGTCAGGTGGTCGCCAAGCCCTCCACGAAAGTGGATGTCGCTGCTGAACTGACCACCGACCGCGGTCCGCGCTTCGTCTCCCGCGGGGGGGAGAAATTGCAGGCCGCTTTTGACGCCTTTGACCTCGATGTGGCAGGCAAAATCTGCGCCGATGTGGGCGCTTCCACCGGTGGCTTCACCGATTGCCTCTTGCAGCACGGCGCGGCGAAAGTGTATGCCATTGACGTGGGCAAAGGCATCCTGCACTGGAAACTGCGCAATCACCCCCGGGTGGTGGTGATGGAGGAGACCAACGCCCGCTACCTCGAATCCCTGCCGGAGCGTGTGGGCTTTGTGACGGTGGATGCTTCATTCATATCATTGAAGATTCTGCTGCCCGTAGTGCGGGGCTGGGGGGGAGGGGAGATGGTGGCGCTGATTAAGCCCCAGTTCGAGGCTGGACGTCGGGAGGTCGCCCGCGGCCGGGGTGTTGTGCGCGACCCCGAAATTCACCGCCGTGTGTTGCTGGACGTGCTCGCCTTCGCGGCGGAACAGGGCTTTGCCTTGCAGGGGTTGATCCGCTCTCCGTTGTTAGGGCCGAAGGGGAACGCCGAGTTTCTCGCCTGGCTGCGTTGGGGAGG
>CAZZFZ010000043.1:3679-7244 GCA_964653835.1 uncultured Anaerolineales bacterium | reverse complement strand
AACACAACCAATGTCCCAACGTGACCCCATGTTCCCCCGCTTCGCGGCTTACGGCTTTCTGAAGAACCTGCGCTTCTTTGAGCCGTTTTTGATCCTCATCTTCCGCGCCGCGGGGTTGAGCTTCCTTCAGATCGGTTTGCTGTATTCCATTCGCGACCTGACCAACAATATAATGGAGGTTCCCACCGGTGTGCTGGCGGATGCTTTTGGCCGCCGCCGGGCGATGGTTTCCGCCTTTGCAGCGTATATCGTCTCTTTTGTTATTTTCTACGCTTTCAACAATTTCACGCTTTATGCTTTGGGGATGGTTTTGTTCGGCCTGGGGGAGGCTTTCCGCTCTGGGACGCATAAAGCGCTTATTCTGGAACACCTCAGGCTCAACGGTCGTTTGAATGAGAAAGTGGCCTATTATGGGCGCACGCGCGGCTTTTCGCAGTTGGGTTCGGCGTTTAACGCCCTCATAGCCGCAGGGTTAGTGTTCTTCACCGGCGATTACCGGCTCATGTTTCTAGCGACCATTTTGCCTTACGCTCTTGACCTGTTTAACCTGGCTACTTATCCCCGCGTTCTTGATGGAGAGCTGGCGCAGCTTGATCGCCGTGCCATCTGGCGGCAAATGCGCCTCACCTTTGGCGACTTTGTCGGCATTTTCAAGGATGGGGGCGCCATGCGAGCGCTCCTCAACAGCGCCGGCCTGACCGCGCTTTTCAAAACGACGAAGGATTATTTGCAACCCGTTTTGGAGAGCTTTGCGTTGGGCCTGCCCTTATTGCTGTGGATGGAAGATGTGCAGCGCAGCGGGTTGGTGGTGGGGATGGTGTACTTTTTCATCTACCTGATGACCAGCCAGGCGTCTCGCAGCGCCGACCGCGTCAGCCGCCACTTCCCTAGCCTGCCGGCGGCGATCAACGGGACTTTCCTGGCCGGGGCTATGTTTCTTATGTTCGCCGGGCTGGCAACCTGGTGGAATGCGGCTGTGCTCGCCATTCCGGTGTTCATCGGGTTTTATGTGCTGCAAAACCTGCGCAAGCCGATGAATGTGGCTTTCATCAGCGATCAGATCTCCAGCCGGGTGATGGCCTCCGGCCTCTCGGTGGAAGCCCAGTTCACCACCATCCTGGTGGCCGTGTTTGCCCCGTTGATGGGCGCCCTCGCCGACCGTTTTGGCGTTGGCCCTGCGTTGACTCTACTCGGCGCGCTCACCCTGGTGCTGTTCCTCTTCGTACGGGTCTCGCCCTCCTCTTCGCCTCAACCGGCAAACCAATGAACTCAGAACTTCCGCGCTTGCGGTGTGAAAGACCCGAAAAAAGGGATGTGTGGGGCGCGGAGCGCCCCACACATCCCTTTTTTCGGTATATTTTCAACGAACTGCGTAAGTCCTGGAACTAACGAACTAATGAACCAATGATCTGTTGAGTGGTATACTTCCCCCCGCTTATGAAGATGGAACTGGTTCGCAACTTCAGTATTATCGCCCATATTGATCACGGCAAATCCACGCTGGCTGATCGTCTGCTTCAGGTCACCGGCACGATCTCCGAGCGCGAGATGACCGAGCAGGTTCTGGATTCCATGGAACTGGAGCGCGAGAAGGGCGTCACCATCAAGGCTTCCGCCGTGCGGATGAATTACGTCCACAGCGACGGGCAAACTTACGAGCTTAACCTGATTGACACTCCCGGTCACGTGGATTTTGGCTACGAGGTCAGCCGGGCGATGTACGCCTGCGAGGGGGCCTTGCTGGTGGTGGATGCCTCCCAGGGCGTGGAAGCGCAGACCCTCGCCAATCTCTACATGGCGCTGGAGGCCGATCTCGAAATCATCCCTGTCATCAACAAAATTGACCTCCCCTCGGCGCGCCCGGACGAAGTCGCCGAGGAGATCCGTGATCTGCTCGGCACGCCGCTGGATCAGATTTTGCGCATCTCGGCCAAGTTGGGGGAGAACATTGACACCGTGTTGACCGCCGTTGTCGAGCGCGTCCCGCCGCCCAAAGGCGACCCCGATGCGCCGCTGCGGGCTTTGATCTTCGATTCGCACTACGATGCCTACAAAGGCGTGGTGGCGTACGTGCGCGTCTTCGATGGTTCCATCGCCCCCAACGATCATCTGCAATTGATGGCGACCGATGCCCGCCTGCAGCCGGTGGAGATCGGCATCTTTTCGCCGGAGATGAAACCCACCGACCGGTTGAGCACCGGCGAGGTTGGCTATGTAGCCACCGGCCTGAAGAGCGTCGGCGAGTGCCGCGTGGGGGATACCTTCACCCTGGCTTCCAACCCGGCCCCTGAACCACTCCCTGGCTACCGCCACCCCAAGCCGATGGTCTTTGCCGGTCTCTACCCCGTGGACGGCGAAGATTATGAAGACCTGCGCGACGCCCTGGCGAAGCTGCAACTTAACGATGCCTCGCTGGTCTACGAGCCAGAGACCTCCCAGGCGCTCAACTTCGGTTTCCGTTGTGGCTTCCTCGGCCTCTTCCATATGGAGATCATCCAGGAGCGGCTGGAGCGCGAATATGACCTCGATATCATCACTACTGCGCCCTCCGTGGAATATGAAATCCTGATGCGCAACGGCGAGGTCATTCGCATTGATTCGCCCGCCGAGCTGCCCGACCCCGCTGAAATTGAGGAAGTCCGCGAGCCGTGGATGAAGATCCAGATCTTCACCCCCACGGAATACTACGGCGTGGTGATGGATCTGGTCACCAAGCGGCGCGGTATCTTCATTGATCAGGACTACCCGACGCCCAACCGGGTACAATTGAATTTTGAGATTCCCCTCTCGGAGTTGATTGTGGATTTCTTCGATGCGCTCAAATCGCGCACCCGCGGCTACGCCTCCCTCGATTACCAGTTCGCCGAATACCGCCCGGATGACCTGGTGCGGCTGGACATCCTGGTCAACAAAGAGCCGGTGGACGCGCTGGCGGCCATCGTCCATCGCGATGACGCCTATCGCAAAGGGCAGGCGTTGGTCTCCAAACTCAAGGAGTTGATCCCCCGCCAGTTGTTTGCCGTGCCCATTCAGGCCTCGGTGGGCAGCCGCGTGATCTCGCGCGCTAACATTAAGGCGCTGCGCAAGGACGTGCTCGCCAAGTGCTATGGGGGCGATGTCACCCGCAAGCGCAAGCTGCTCGAAAAACAGAAGAAAGGCAAAAAACGCATGAAGGCCGTGGGGAATGTGGAAATCCCGCAAGAGGCCTTCCTGGCGGTGCTGCGACTGCGCGATGAGTAAACCAGGGCGTGAGACTTCCCGCTCAGCCTGGCGGCAAGTGCTGCCGGGGCTGTTGGTCAGCCTGGCGGTGTTGGCCGGGCTGTTCCGCTTTTTCGACTGGCAGGATGTCGTCCTCGCCCTGCGGCAGGGGGAATGGGGGTATTTGCTGCTCGCCCTGCCGTTTTATCTCCTCTCCTACCTGCTGCGTTCTCTCGCCTGGCGGACGATTTTGCAGGAGGCCGCCCCGCTGCGTCAGGTTTTCCTGACGATGCACGTGGGCTATCTGCTCAACAACGTGCTCCCGTTCCGGTTGGGTGAGCTGGGGCGCGCCTACCTGCTGGGGCGC
>CAZZFZ010000043.1:0-3579 GCA_964653835.1 uncultured Anaerolineales bacterium | reverse complement strand
GGCTGGATGGCGGCGAGCTGGGGGATGGCCTTGATGGTGCAATGGATGGTGTTGCGCGCTTTTTATCCGGCTGCCGTGCCGTTGCACGCCGCCTTTGCGCTGGCGGTCTCGGCGTTGGGCGTGGCCGTGCCTTCCTCGCCGGGCTATGTGGGCGTGTTCGAGGCCGCCATCGTTGGGGCGCTGGCCACATTTGAGATCCCTTTCGCCACCGCCTTCGCCGATGCTGTGGTGCTGCACTTGCTCTACGTCGCAGTGACCGGCGTCTTTGGCCTGATCGGTCTGTTCAACAGCGGCGCGCGGCTGGGTGAGATTTTCCAGAAGTTGCGCACCATGCGGGAGCGATAGGTCCTCATCTCAGGTTACGGTAATAGAAAAATGTCTATGAAAAAGCGCTACCTTATCACTGGCGGGGCCGGTTTTATTGGCTCAAATTACGTTCATCGTCTGCTGGGGCGCGGCGAGCGCGTGACGGTGTTCGATAACCTCTCGCGCGCCGGGGCGGCGGTCAACCTCGAGTGGCTGCGTGCCACTTACGGGACGGATTCGTTTCGTCTGATCGAAGCCGATGTGCGCGACGCCGCGGCGATTGCGGAAGCGGCCCGCGATGCGGATGTGATCGTCCACCTCGCCGGGCAGGTGGCGGTGACCTCCTCCGTGGAGTCCCCTCGCGTCGATTTTGAAGCCAACGCCCTGGGGACGTTCAACGTCCTCGAAGCAGCGCGCGCCGCCGGGCACCAACCGATTGTGCTGTACGCCTCCACCAACAAGGTCTACGGCGGCATGGAAAATGTCGCCGTGGTTGAGCAGGAGACGCGTTACGCCTACGCCGACCTGCCTCACGGCGTGCCGGAGACTCAACCGCTGGATTTTCACTCCCCTTATGGGTGCAGCAAAGGGACGGGCGATCAGTACGTGCGCGACTACGCCCGCATCTACGGCCTGCCGACGGTGGTCTTCCGCCAGAGCTGTATCTACGGCCCGCGGCAGTTCGGCATCGAAGATCAGGGCTGGGTGGCCTGGTTCATCATCGCCGCGCAAACCGGTCGACCGATCACCATCTATGGCGATGGCAAGCAGGTGCGCGATGTGTTATATGTGGACGATCTGCTGGATGCCTATGACGCCGCGATTGACAACATCGCCACGGCTGCCGGGCAGGTTTACAACATCGGCGGTGGGCCGGAAAAAGCGCTCTCCATCTGGGCGGAGTTCGGCCCCCTGCTGGAACGCCTGCTGGAAGCGGAGATCCCCGTCGCCCGCGGCGACTGGCGTCCCGGCGATCAGAAGGTGTACATTTCCGACATCCGCAAGGCGCAACGCGAGTTGAACTGGCAGCCGCGCGTCGGTGTGGAAGAAGGCATCCGCGGCCTGTTTGCATGGGTGAGGGAGAATCGGGGGTTGTTTGTATGAAAATCCTCACCGTCCTCACCTACTACCGACCTCACACTTCCGGCCTGACGATCTACGTCGAGCGCCTGGCGCGGACCCTGGCGCGGCGCGGCCACCACGTCACTGTGTTGACCTCGCAGTATGATAAATCCCTGCCGCGGGAAGAGACCCGCGACGGAGTGCACATCGTGCGCGCACCGGTGCTCTTTCGCATCAGCAAGGGGGTGATTATGCCCACCTTTGGCTTTTTGGCATCCCGGCTGGTGTTGCAGCACGATGTGATTCACCTGCACCTGCCGCAGTTTGACGCCGCGGGTGTGGCCCTGCGTGGGCGGCTGCTGCGCAAGCCCACCGTGATCACCTATCACTCCGATTTGCGTCTGCCCCCCGGCCTGTTTAACGACTTCGTCAACTGGGTGGTGTTGCGGATGAACGACCTGGCTGCGTTGTTCGCACATTGTATTGCCGCCTACACCGAGGATTTTGCTGCCCACTCCCCTTATTTGCAGCGGTTTGCTCACAAAGTGCAGGTCATCCTCCCGCCGGTGGAACTCCCTCCCGCTGACCCTGAGCGGGTGACCGCCTTCAAGGCGCAGTTCAACCCTCAGGGCAAGCGGCCGGTGATCGGCATGGCGACGCGCTTCGCCAGCGAGAAAGGTGTGGAAGTGCTGCTCGATGCCCTCCCCACGGTGCTGGCGCGATATCCTGATGCCATGGTGCTGTTCGCCGGGCAATATCAGGACGTGATGGGTGAGGAGGCCTACTTCGCCCGCCTGTATCCCCGCATTCAGGCGTATCAGGCCCGTGGGCAGTGGACCTTCCTGGGGGTGTTGAACCCCGCGGAGATGGCGGCTTTCTATCCTAACCTGGATGTGCTCGTCGTCCCCTCGCTGAACTCCACCGAGACTTTCGGGTTGGTGCAGATCGAGGCCATGATGAATGGAGTCCCCACGGTGGCCTCGAACCTGCCGGGGGTGCGTCAGCCGCCGCAGATGACTGGCATGGGCGAGGTCATCCCCATAGGCGATGCCGACGCGCTGGCCGAGGCAATCATCCGCATCGTATCTCGCCCAGAGGATTACGCCGGCGACCCCGAAGCCGTGGCACGCACCTTCGACCCGCAAACCAACGCCGCAGCGTATGAGGAACTGTATCGTGAGTTGCTGGAGAAGTTGGGGAAACAGGTAACTGGGGATCAGGTAACAAGGGATTAGGTGATAAGGGATCGCCTGTTCCTCATGAACTACCACGACCAATGCGACCAACGCGACTAATAGACCAATGAACCACCTCTGGCCTCAACTCACTGATCTCCCCTACTTCCGCGCCTTGCTGCGGGCGGTAGAAGCGCGCTTTTATGAGGATATTGAACTCCCCGCCCCGACCCTCGACCTGGGTTGCGGCGATGGTCACTTTGCCAGCCGTGCCTTTGCCCGTCCCTTAGAGGTCGGCGTGGACCCGTGGTGGGGGCCGCTGCTCGAGGCAAAAGAACGGGGGGCTTACCGCGGGCTGACCCAGGCCGATGGGGCACGGCTGCCCTTCCCGGATGGGTACTTTGCCAGCGCGGTCAGCAATTCGGTGTTGGAGCACATTCCTCATCTGGATGCTGTGCTGGCGGAGATGGCGCGGGTGCTTCGCCCCGGCGCGCCGTTCATCTTCTGCGTACCAAACCACAATTTTCTGCCCACGCTATCGCTGGGGCGCTCGCTCGACAGGGTAGGGCTGCGCCCGCTTGGTGATGCCTACCGGGCGTTCTTCAACCGCATCTCGCGCCACCATCATTGTGATCCGCCCGAGGTGTGGCGGGCGCGGCTGGAGAAGACCGGCTTCGTTGTGGATGATTGGTGGCACTACTTCTCTCCTGCCGCGTTGCGCACGTTGGAATGGGGGCACTACTTTGGGCTACCTGCCTGGGTGAGCAAGGCTCTCTTTGGACGCTGGATTCTGGCTCCCACGCGTTGGAACCTGGCCCTTACCTATCGACTGGTGGGGAAGCACTACCACGAGCAGCCTCGCCGCGAGGATGGAGCTTATACCTTTTTCATAACCCATCGCAGGTAAATTTGCTCATCTATCACTGTGATTACAGCGATTTTGTGATCGTTTAAAACAGGTGTGAGAACTGTCTGGCGAACATGACGTTCTTCATACTGACAGCTTTATGGGGGCATGCTATAAAGGAAATGACGA
>CAZZFZ010000042.1:4639-19751 GCA_964653835.1 uncultured Anaerolineales bacterium | reverse complement strand
ATGGAGCTATACACCCCCGCCGATGCCTCGCTGGCCGAACCCGCCGCGCTGACCTTTGAAGCCACCGCCACGCTGGAATCCGCCATTGAGGGGGAGTACCAGCCCACGGGTGGCGCCAGCTACCCGGAAAGCGACTTCGGTCGCGCCCTGATGCAGGTGGCGCAGCTGATCAAAGCAGAGATCGGCCTGGAGGTCGCCGCGGTGGACATCGGCGGCTGGGATACCCACGTCAACCAGGGCGGGGCCGAGGGGCAGATGGCCGCGCTGTTGAGCGACCTGGCCCAGGGGCTGGCCGCCCTCTACACCGACCTGGGCGAAAAAGCCCGCCGTGTGACCATTGTCACCATGTCCGAATTCGGGCGACGGCTGAAAGAAAACGCCAACGGCGGCACCGACCACGGCCACGGCAACGCCATGTTCCTGCTCGGCGGCGGCGTCAACGGTGGGACAGTCTACGCCGACTGGCCCGGCCTGGCTCCCGAGGCGCTCTACGGCCCCGGCGACTTGTCCGTCACCACCGACTACCGCGACGTGCTGGGAGAAATTCTCGTCAAGCGGTTGTTAAACGATAAACGAGATGAAATTTTCCCCGGCTATTCGTCCTGGAAATCCCTCGGTGTGGTCAGCGACCTGACCTAATCCAACCTGAGTTCGAGAAAAACAGCCGTGCGCCCTTCGATACGTCCTTCGCTGTGGTCAGGACTACTCTGGGCGCAAAGCACTATCGTAATCTGAATCGTACCCCCATTCCGAAACGCAGTGCAGGTAAGCCGCCTGTTCGCGCAAGTGCTTGCGGTATTCCACGATCTCCGGGCGGCCGATGCCGACGCGATGAGGCACAAAAGCCAGCACAGGCCGCTGGTTGCATGCTAATACCAGCGGCCTGCCCTGTTCTTCTACCACGCCGCCAACGTGGTTGGAGCGGCCTGGAGGGGAGTTGTGGGACGGCGCAGGTTTTCGGGCGCCTCCAACAACTCCAGATACGTAATCACCCGGTTTTAATCATCTCCGCCTTCGCGGCCACCCTCACCCAAAGCCGCATGACAGGCATCACAACCCTGATTAATCACCGTGTTATCACGATAGTCGCCGATAGGCGCGGCCACATGCGCCGGGTGGCACTCCGCGCAGCCATTCACCGGGCCGCCGCGCGCCCGCCAGCCTATCAGCAAGCTGCCGATGTGATAGTGGCCATCGTGTCCGCGGACTCCATCCACACTGGGCCCCTCACCGGCTTCACCACCGAAGAATGAAAAACTATGGCATTTTGTACAACTGCTGTTATCCAGCGGGTGGGTAAGCACCGCCGGTTGGGTGTAATTACCAGTACGAAAAGCGATCATATCACGCGCCCCCAACAGCATCGCGCCCGCTCGACCGCTCAAACCTTTCTCGCTGTGACAATCAATGCAGCGCGTATCCTCCGTGCTGTGCCAAGCTGCCAGGTCATGGTTTGGGTCGCTCTTGGTGTATTCATAATACGTTGATTCGGGCTCGGTATGGCAGGATGCGCAGAAGGCGTCATCGTTCTCCAGCTGATAGCCATACGCAAATCCCCCAATCGCCACAGCCACCACCACAACTAAAACACCTGCAAGTGCAACAACGGATTTCTTCATAGCTCGTCTCCTCATGATACGATGATGGATATGTTGGAAAAAAATATAACTCACCCCACAAGTCAGTTCAATAGCATTTTTATTAAGAATTCTCTCATCTTGAGCCCCCCTTTAAAAGCACCAGGCGGCGCCGACACAGCTGAGTCAACGCCGCCTGGGATCACTTTCAACGCGGGTCAACCTTAGCCGTTGCCACCAGCCATCTCAGCGGTGGCGCGGGCGAATTCGCGCACGAGGTCAATCGGGATTGGCAAAATGGTGGCGTTCTGCTCGCTGGCCATCTCAACCAGCGTTTGCAGGTAACGCAATTGCAGGCTCGCTGGCGATGCCGCCAGACGGTCGCCCGCCTCAGCCAGGGCTTCAGCCGCCAGTCGCTCGCCATCCGCGTGGATGATCTTAGCGCGCTTCTCGCGCTCGGCCTCCGCCTGACGCGCCATGGCGCGCTGCATGCTCTCAGGCAGAAGGACGTCTTTGACCTCCACGATCCCAGCCTCAACACCCCAGGGCTCCGTGTGATCGTCGATGATCTCGCGCAGCCGATCGTTGACCCGATCGCGGTGTGCCAGAAGTTCGTCGAGGTCGGATTGCCCCAGCACGCTCCGCAGCGTGGTCAGCGCGATCTGGCCGGTGGCCTTAATATAATTCTTGACCTTGACGGTCACGTCCGAGGCGTTCACCACCCGGCAGTAAACAACCGCATCCACTTCCACGGTGACGTTATCGCGGGTGATGACCTCTTGCGGCTCCACCACCAGCGTTTCGACACGCATGTCCACCTTGCGCATGCGATCCACATAGGGGATGATGAGATTCAACCCGGGGCCGCGTTCTCCAATCAGCTTGCCGAAACGGAAGACCACGCCCCGCTCGTACTGCCAGATAATTTTCACCGCCGGCACCACGAGGAACAAAAACAGCACGACGACGCCAAACACAATCCAGCCATACATGAGCAAGCCTCCTTCAAAGACATCCAGGCAAATCCTGGAGGAAACCAGATGGTATTTCCATCATAACCATGGAGAAGGAGGCTGTCTATCGTACAAAACGCCAGATTGACGCCATAATCGCCAAATATTACGCCATCCCCCGTTGGCGGGCGTATGCGATCAACTCATGGCGGCTGCTGAGGCCCAGTTTCCGCATCAGATTGCTGCGATGGGTGTGCACCGTGCTCAGGCTGATGACCAGCTTCTCGGCGATCTCTTTGTTGGAATAGCCATCCACCAGCAATTGCAAAATTTCATTCTCACGTTCGCTCAACCGGGGATGAATCATCTTCTTCCCCCCCACCCGTTTGAGGTAGTCGTTAACCAGTTTTTGCGCCATCGTGGGGTAGAGAAAGACCTCACCGCGCGCCGCCACCCGCACGGCGTGGATCAAATCCGAAGGTTCGGCCCCTTTGAGCAAATAGCCGGAAGCGCCCTGACGCAGCATCTCGAAAAAGTGCTCCTCCGAGCGGTGCATGGTGAGGATGACAATGTGGACCTCTGGCCAGCGGGACTTAATCTCTCGCGTGGCTTCCAGACCATCCATCACCGGCATGGCGATATCCATCAACACCACGTTGGGATGTTGCTCCGCGGTGAGGGCAATCGCCTGTTCCCCATCGGCGGCCTCTCCAACGACTTCGATGTCGGATTCGACCTCGAGCAACATACGCACCCCGGAGCGGACAATGTTATGGTCATCGACGATCATCACGCGAATTTTCTCACTCATGGTGTTCCCTTCAGATGACGGCCTTCCCACTCATCGAGCATCCAGGCAGCAGAGGGCAACCTACAAATCCAAGGGGATCGAAATGCGCACTCGAGTCCCCTGGCCATAATCCGATTCAATTTCCAACTCACCGCCAAACTGCGCCACCCGCTCACGCATCCCGGCCAGGCCAAGACCGCGCGGCAGGTCATCGCGGCGGCGCACTTCCCCAGGGCGAAAACCACGCCCATCGTCCTCGATAACACCTTCAAAAGCGTGCTCCAGCCGCCGTAAGGTGAAACGCACCTTGCGGGCACTAGCATGGCGGATGACGTTGTTCAACGCCTCCTGAAACATGCGGTAGATGGCAATTTCCATCTCCGCCGGGAGTCGACCATGGTACTCCTCTGCGTCCACCTCAAAATCAATCCGAGTGTCGGTCAGGGCGCGCTCGGCCAGCGTCCGCAGGGCGGCGGGTAACCCCAAATCATCCAACGCTGCGGGGCGCAGATCGAAAATCAGGTTATACATGCTATCCGTGGCCGTAGCCACCAGAGCCTGAATACGTCCGACCTGTTCGCTCGCCTGACGGGCTTCGGCTGGTAACCGGCGTTGCAAGACCTCCAGTTGGAGCGCCAGCCCGCTGAGCGATTGTCCGACCTCATCATGGATTTCGCGCGCCAGGCGCTGACGTTCGTCCTCCTGAGCGGTGATCAGGCGATTAAGCAATTCACCGCGCAAAGCGCTTTGCTGCCGCAGGTGCTCCGAAAGGGCCTGGTTGGCCGCTTCTTCCTGCGCCACCTGCTGCCCCATCTCGTTAAACGCTTCGGCCAACTGACCAATCTCATCCGGCTCATCCACCGGCAGGCGCAGGCTGTGTCGGCCTCGCCCGAAACCTGCCAGTGCGTCGGTCAACACCTGGATGCGCGCCAACAGCATGCGCCACAACACCAAGTTAACCACCACAACGGCGATCACCACCATCGCAGCCAGCCATGCCAGGTTCTCCCACAAATCCACCTGCAATGATGTTTCCAGGGAAGCCATAGGCGTATCGGTGAGCAACAACGCCAGCGGCTCACCGTCATCCACGTGACATTCAACGCACTCGGCGCTGTTTTCCATCGACACCATACTGCGGAACACGCGTTGTCCATCGACCTCTACCACCACACTGGAAGGACGCTCCGCCTCTGGTAAATCATGGCAGGCGCGGCAATCGGGATGCTGATTAGATAACTCTACGCCTACATCAACACCCCCCGGCGCGAAGATGACTTTTCCCTGAGTGTCGAGCAAATAGAGAACGCGAAATTCCCCCGTGCTGACGATAGCATCCAGCAAGGCCTGCGTCGATTCGAAGTGCGACTCCATGATCTCATGCCGCAGGCTGGCTTCAACTACCTGACTGGCGTTGGCAGCGAACAACGCCGCGTTGTTTAATACCGTTTCCCGATGACGAATGAGCTGGATGACCGAAATTCCCCCCAACAACACCAACAAAGGAATCAAAACCCCCAGAGTGACTCGCACGCGCAGGCTGGCACGCAGTGGGCTAACCTGAGGAGGAGGTTGGCGATACACAATCAAATCCGGGGCAGACCTGTGAGATCTTTTGGGGATCTCACAGGTCTGGATTCACCCCACCCCTGCAGCGGGTCACTCTACCTCATGATGATGAAGCGCGGGCGTGGGGTAAGCGTAAACCTCAACTTCTGTTTCTATCTTAGCAGCCTGCGAGATCCAGCGCAAGACAAGCGCCACCGCAGCCACAATGGAAATACCCAACAACGATACAGCAATACCGCCAAGTCCCGGCGTGTTAATCAACCAGTATAAAAATTTAATCAATGGTGTGTCTGGGAAACCCATGGTTTCTCTCCTTCATCGACAATTCAAGCACGTATCCAACCAGTCGGGATGTTCGCCCAGCATCGCGGCGACGGCAGATAACTCCGCCTGACTGACGGTCGGCGCGCCGCAACGCGGGCAATGGGCGCGCGGCGAAGAGCGCAGCACTCGTGGGGCATGGTAAGCCTCGCCTGCTAGGGTCAGCGCGTCGGTTTCGCAAACGCGTTCACACTTATGGCAGCTCACACACTTCTCTGGCAGCAGCCACAATTCGGTCTGAGATTCGTCTTCGCGAATGCGAAGCGCCTGAGTGGGGCACACCTGAACACAGAAACCGCACAGGTTGCAGTCCTCCACCACAGCGATTTGTGGATAAACTTTTGCGGTTTCGGAAGCCTGCGCAGACTTCCGAAGTCTGACCGGCTCAAGACTCGCCGCCAGCAACATCCCAACAGCCTCCCAGGCCGGAAAGCTGGAGTGTGCCAGGGTGCGGCCAACCTGCGGCAGCCATTTCCCTGCATGTTGCTTGATGAACAATCGCCGGGCGGTACGCCAATCGGCAGCCTCGGCACCGCCGCGGGCTTCCTGCTGACAAAGGTAGGCCAGAAAAGCCAGCTCCACAGAAACATGGTCGGGCATTTCGGCCCCCTCTACTTCCAGCCCGGCCTGGGCGTATAACCGTTTGACGGTAAACGTCGCCGGGCCGGGGAAGCGGCCATCCGCATACTGACACTCATACAACGCCAGCGGCGGGCGCGCCGGTAGACGGCAGATCTGCCGATAAGCCTCCCGACGGGCCGCCAGCGCGTCCGCGGGGACTTCAGCCATTTTCAGGACGGCCTGCTGCCACGCCTCTCCCACGCTATGGGCAGCCAGCGATACAGCCGCCTGCCAGAGCGGCCATTCGCGCCCTGGAACCGCCAGCCAGGCTGCGGGTGGCGAAGCCAGGGCCTCTGCAAGACCCTGATAGATTTCCGCAAGCGCTTCTACATAGTTCATGACGACGATCGTCGCGCCCGGCGAACACCCAGGCGGCTTCTACCGGTTGGCTCTGAAGGCTCCGGCAGAGGCATCTCAACAGCCTCGCGTTGACGGTCGATCACCCGCCCTTCAGCCACTTCCCAGATGGAGATAACGGGGAACAGCTTGAAGAAGACCATGAACAGCAATATGAACAAAGCGATTGATCCAGCCGTCTCTGAGATCTCCGTCAGGGTGGGGCGATACTGGGCATATTTAATCAGGTAGGGGTGCGTCATAGTCGGCACGATGATATACCAGCGTTCCAGCCACATCCCGATGAGCACAAAAGCCGCCGCAGTCACCGTCGCGCCGATGAGACGATCTTTGAACCAGGCGGCAACGCCAACGCCACCGATCAGCAAGGCCACGATCAGCAACCCCACGCCTACGCCGTACGGGATCGCAACCGGCACAACGGACGGATTGACCAGGGCATAACCTGTCAGCGCCGCCACAACCAGCGCCACAACAGCGGCTTGTGGGCGGAAGAGGAGCACTTTGCGGGTTTTGGCTGGCACCAGGGAAGGCATGACCAGGATCCAGAAAGCGAACACCATCAACGCCACCATCATCCAGAAGCCAGGCGCAAACTGCCCCCACAGCTTGCTGGCCAGAACAGGGAACTCATGCACCTGCTGACCGGCAGCCAGGGTCAGGTGCTCGGCGTAGGTGAAGTACATCCATATGGCGTTCATGGTGATGAAGATCAGGCCAAGATTGCGGTATTGCCGCTCGGTGATGTATTCTTCCAGCCCCATGATCTTCCGCACAATGCTCATGGCGATGAACAACGCCCCTATACCAGAGAAGATCGCACCCACCACAAAGTAGGGGCCAAAGATGGTGGAATGCCAGCCGGGCTGAACTGTGGTGGCCAGGATCCACGAGATGATGGTGTGAACCGAAACAGCGATCGGGATGATTAACACAGCCATCACAGCAATGGCCTTCTCCAGCCGCAGCCACTGGGAGCGGTTCCCCCGCCAGCCCATCGCCAGAACCGTATACAATCGCTTGCGCCACGCAGGCCCATCTTCGGGGAAGTTATCGCGCAACAGGGCCGCATCCGGGATGATCGGGAGGAAGAGATAGGTGATCGACCCCAGGAAGTAGGCCGTCACCGAAACCACGTCCCACAGGATGGGGGATTGCAAACGCCCATGCAGGATCACGTTCAACAACCGATCCGGACGCCCCATGTCCACAATGATTTGCAAGGTGCCTACCATCAGGGCGAAGGCGGTGATGGCTTCCGCCACGCGCGTGATCGGGCGGCGCCATTCTGCCCCGGTCACTCGCAAGATGGCCGAGATCAGCGTGCCAGCATGGCTGATGCCGATGAAAAAGATGAAATTGACCATGTACACGCCCCAGTACACCGGGCGGTTCATACCCGTTTGCCCCAGACCCAGCGTCAACTGGCGAATATACATGTAAACGGCCCATCCCAACACAATCAGCAAGACTGCCAGGGAGGCCCAAAAACCGCGCCCGGCCGTGTACAACGGCTCGATTAATTTGGCTCTATCACGAGGATCAACTTTCAACATCGTTTAGCCCTCCCTCAGGTAGATTGTCTTGGGATGCGTACCCACGTCTTCCAGCAAGCGGAAGGCACGCTGACTTTTTGCCAGGATCGAAACCGTGCTTTCGGGGTCATCCAGATCGCCAAAATAACGCGCCTTGGCGGTGCAGGTTTGCACACAGGCGGGGACGTACTCATCGGGGCGGAATTCACGGCCTTCAGCAGCCGCCCGCTCGCGTGCCTTGTGCAGGCGGTGAATACAATAAGTGCATTTCTCCACTACTCCCCGCGGCCGCGGCGCCGGCCCTTCAAGCGATCCCGGCCCCATGACGGCATCCGGGTTCAACTGACGGGCCAGTTCCGGGCTCCACTCCGGGGCCGCCCAGTTGAAGTAGCGCACCCCATAGGGGCAGGCCACCGTGCAAAAGCGACAACCGATACAGCGGGCATAATTTTGGCGAACCAGGCCCTCTTCATCTTTGAACGTCGCCTGCACCGGGCAGACCTTGACGCAGGGCGGGTTCTCGCAGTGCATACAGGGACGCGTCATGTAACGCGACTGCACATGTGGATACTCGCCCGTATCTTCGGTAGGATTGATCGGGTTGGGGAAGACGTCGTTCCATAATATCTCGCGCCCCAGTTCGGCTTGAGCCGGATCTACAACCGGGGTGTTATTCTCCGCCCGACAGGCGATGCTGCATCCCTGACAGGCGACGCACTTATCCAGGTCGATGACCATTGACCATTTAGCCATAATCTATTCCTCTCACGCCTTCACAATCTGTACGCGCGTGTTGGTAAACGCGGCCAGGCCGCTGAAAGGTTCGCTGGCAGGATTGAGTTTTTCCAACCCGTTCGGGCCCCGTCCTTCCGCAAAACGTCCCACGGCGGTGTGCCCCTGGTTATAAGGCAGGTTGACCACATCGGGTCGCAGACCCTTGACCAGTTTGAGCTTCACCGGCTCGGAGAGATAGCCATTGGGGGTCAACACCCAAACCAGGTCGCCGTCCTTCAGCCCCATCTCGGCGGCAGAATCGGGGTTCATCTCCAACCAGCTCTTCCATCGTTCGCCAACCGTCATTCCGCTGATTTCCTGCAGGGAGGGCAAATTGGCCGCCACGCTATAGGGGCCCAGGCTCATCAAAGTAACCACGTTGAGCAAGAAGGGGTAATCCGCTTCATCGCCCAAATAGTTGACCGGCTCATAGTGTGGCATGAAGAAAGAATCGCCGGTGACGCCTGCGCCCATCGCCTCGAACTGCTTGGCGTCCATCTCACTGAGCAGACAACTCAGCTCGCGGCTATAGAAATCGAAACGACCATCGCGGTCCGCTTTCCGACGGTCTCGCCCGATGACTTCCTCCACCCACCTACGCGAGCCGCGCCGGGCGAAGCGATAACTGGGGATCATCCACACGCCCAGTTCTTTGAGCATCTCCCAATCCATGCCGTTGACGCTCAAACGATCCTGGAGCAGTGCTTCGAACGAATCCCAGGGGAAGGCTTTCGCCACCGGATCGCCCATGGCGTGCGCGACTTTCAGGATGAAATCGCCGGTGTTCATCGTGTCGTACAACGGCTCCACCACGGGTTGGCGCAGAGCGATCCCGGCATAGCCCAATCCCTCGATGTAGTCATCCTGCCAGCGCTCCAAGAAGGTCGGCTCCGGCAGCACCAGGTCGGCGTACTGCGCCGTCTCATCTATAAAGGTGGCGAAGGAAACGATGAAGGGGATCTTCTGGAACGCCTCCACAAAGCGACCACCCGAGGGCGTCTCAAAGACCGGGTTGGCATCGTAGAGGAACAAAACTTCCAGCGGGTAGCCGTCCAGAACGCGATCGGCGACGGCCTGATAGGCATGCCGCCCCACCGGGAAGACGCTTCCCGCACCATCCACCCGCTCAGCCTGGCGGCCTCTCTCGGCCACCGGATCAGCGGGCAGGTCAGGCCACGGTTTGCAGATCGGGTAACGCTGGGTGAGCACACCGCCGGGGACATCCAGGTTGCCCACCAGGGCGTTCAAGCTGTGAATCGCCATCGCGGCCGCAACGCCGTTCCAGCTACCATTCAACAAACCGCCCTTGCCGGGCAGCACAGCAACCGCGGGCGGGTTACCAGCAAATTCACCAGCGATGCGCGAGATGGTGGTCGCAGAGACGCCGGTGATCTGCTCCACCCGCTGCGGGTCATAGTTTTCAAGCACGTAGTTCTTAAAGCCCTTATGCTGCTTACCGTCAGCGTCTTCAAAATCTTCGAAACCGAAGCAATAGTTGTTGACGAAATCCGAATCAAACCGTCCGGTCTTGATAATCACGTGCGCGATGGCCAGCGCCAGCGCGGCGTCGGTGCCGGGCTTGATGGGGATCCACTCATCGGCCTTGGCACCGGTGACTCCCTGACGAGGGTCAAAAACCACCACCTTGCCGCGCTCAGCACGTCCACGGCGCATGTAAGAGTAGCCCGAAACCATGCGCTGCGGCGTGCGCCCGGCTTCCAGCAGGCTGGCGCCAAAGCTGAGCACATAGCGTGTGTTCTCCAAATCGTAATTGGGCAACTCATACACTCCCTGGGTGAGCAGGGTCCCCAATTTGGCCGCGGCGATGTTCAGGCTTTCATGGGAAACAGCGTTCGGCGAACCAACCGCAGCCATAAACCGCTCCAGCAGAGGGCGCAGCTGACCGCGGGTCTCACCATAGAGCACGGCGGCGCGTTCGGGCGTTCCCGCCTTGCGCAACGCGGTCAATTTTTCAACCACAAGTTGAGTGGCCTCATCCCAGGTGATCGGCTCCCACTGACCTGCGCCACGCTGACCAACCCGACGCATCGGGCCGGTCAGCCGATCGGGGTTATACAACAGTTCCGGAGCCGCCTGACCCTTGGGGCACAGCGCGCCCTGGTTGATCGGGTGCATCGGGCTGCCTTCCAGCTTGACCAGATTCCCATCAGCCACGCGGGCCAGCATGCCACACCCACTGGGGCATAGCAGACATACAGTCGGAACGATCTTCTCCACCTCAGCGGTGTGCAATTTCCCCTGTTCAGCTGCCTGAGCCGTCAAACTGGTCAACAAGGCACGCGTTCCGCTGATGGCGGCTGCGCTGCCTGCCACTGTCGCCGAGAGTTTCAGGAACTGTCGGCGTGAGAGAGGTTTGGTTGTGCTCATCTCAGTTCCCTCCACAGTCGAACGTCTCAGGATTGCCGACACAGCCGGTGCGCGCCGGTTGCTCCAGAGGGTAGCTGACTGGGGGCGGTTCGATCTTTCCAGTCCCCAGGCCATAAACATAACTCACCAGGGCAGCCAACTGCTCATCCGTAAACTGCCCGGCGAAAGACGGCATCCCGCTGCGTTCGCGGCCGCGCTCAATCGTGCTGCGGATTTTGTTTTCGGTGAGGCCAATACCGATCAGCGCGGTTCCAAACAGGCCCTCGCCTGCCGCGCCGTGGCATCCAGCGCAGGCAATATCATAGAGTTCCAGGCCGTCTTCCACATCTGGGGCAATCAACATGTTCTCGATCGCTGGCACCGCATCCGGGCGTCCTTGCGCCACCCACAACAGGCCTCGCAACGTCCGTGGCCCACCACCGCCCGGGTTGACATGACAAACACCGCACGATTCACCTGTGCGGCTGGCGTACTCCGGCAAAGCGTGAGCCGTTTGCTCACCCCATAAGATGCCGGTGACCAGGAAAACGAAAAGCGCGATCGCTCCCAGACCAAGCCACTGAAGTGTTTTCTGAAGCTTTGGGTTCATAGGTCTCCTGCAAATCGTTTCAATCCGATTTCCGAAGTCTTGGGGGCTTCGGACGTTTCAGAGGATAGACATAGAAGACAAGAATTAGGCGAAATAAGAACAAACTGAGACCGACTGCATGATGTAGTCGGTCTCAGTGCTTACAGGGTCAATCCTACTGTTCCAGAGTCTGAGCGTAAGCCAGCAGGTCCGCAATGTCTTGCAACGACCAACCGAAGTTCAGGCCGGAGGGCATGTGCTCAGCCGGTTGCCCGTAGGAAGCCTTGTGGAAGAACTCCCAGGGGTTATCGTTGGCAATCGTGCCGATGTATTCAGGCTCGTCCTCATCACCGAACATGATCTCTTTACCGTCATCGCCGTGGCAGCGAGCGCACCCTGCCTGGTAAACTTCCTGACCGTGACCGGCATCGCCGTTGACGGTCTTATCAGCGCTGACATACATGCCGACATCCGGCAGTTGCTGCAGGAAGGCAACGAACATCGCCATCTGCTCTTCGCCAAAGTAAGTTGAGAAGTCGTGATCGGGATTGTTGGTGCCATCGAGCCAGGCGACGATCTCCTCAGCGTTCATGTCCTTGGCGCCGTAGACACCCACGAAGCCGGTCATGTGCGAGCCGGAGCCGTAAGCCCCATCCACGCCCTTGTAGTCCCAGCCATGGCATTCCTTGCAGCGCCAGGTATCCGCACCAGAGCGGGTGTTGGTATCCTGGGTGGCCCACAGCGGCATATCGCCCTCGGGGGCATCCATCCCCAGAGCAGCCCACCACTTGTCATAGAGCAAACCACCCTCAGTCCGCGGAGAGGAAGTAGGCATGTTCTGAGTGTAGGCCAGCAAGCCAGCGAACTCTTCCGGCGTAAAGCCTACATCCAAACCAGCAGCCATCTCCGGCTCACCCGGTTGACCAAAGTGGGCCTTATGCAGGAACTCCCAGGGGTTGTCGTTAGCGATGGTACCAACATACTCAGGTTCGCCCTCATCGTGGAAGTTGATCGCCAGGCCTTCAGGGCCGTGGCATTCCGCACAGTTGTCGACGAAGGGAGCTTCACCAACAGCGGGATCACCTTTCGCGCTCTTGTCGTCATAATTGACATAATCGGCAGCATCATAGGTCTCATTGGCAATGAAGAGCGCCAGGTCGATCAGGGCCTGCTCGTCCATCACGGTGGAGAAGTCGTGATCGGGGTTGGTCTCGCCCTTGAGCGCCGCCAGGGCAGCATTGGCATCACCCGCCAGTTGGATCACGCCGATGAAGCCAGTCTTATGGGAGCCGGAGCCATACGCGCCATCCACGCCCTTGTAATCCCAGCCGTGGCATTCCTTGCAGCGCCAGGTATCCGCGCCGCTGCGCTTGTTGGTGTCCTGAGTGGCCCACAATGGATGATCCTCTGCGGGGGCGTCCATTCCCAAAGTTTCCCACCATTTATCATAGAGCAAGCCACCGCGCAGGGAGTCGCCGACCAGTTCCGGTGCAGCCTCTTCTGCCGGGGCAGCTTCCTCAGCAGGAGCAGCTTCTTCTGCAGAGGGAGCCTCTTTTGCCGGCGCTGCTTCTTCTTGTTGCTGCTCGGGAGCCGGAGGGGGAGCCTGAGGTTCCTCCGCCGGGGTGCTGCAGGCAGCCAGCACGAGAATCAGCAGGCCTGCCAGAATCAGCAAAATGGAAAGGTTTCGTTTGGACATACACTCCTCCATACAACAAGGGGTCATTTCATGCCGCCCAATGCGACAATTAATCTTGCTCTCACTTTAACACAAGCCACGTCCGTTTTCTATTCCGCTCCGTCACTTCCCCGTCGCGCAATGTCGCGATTGCGTCCTCACCCCATAAGGTCATGTATAATGAAAGAAAAACCGGTGCTGAGAAATGTGTCATCATATGCCTGCTCAGAAACATCAACAACTTAACAAGCAACAATTGCAGCGCGTGAGCGCCTTCCGTTTTGTGCTGCCGGTTGTCCTGTTCCTGGTCGTGGTTTGGTACGAAGTCACCGAGCATTGGATCCACACGGGTAAGATTGAATTCGACATCAACCTCTATTCGGAAGTGATGTTCTTCGGCATTTTGGGGCCATCGGCGGTATTCGCGGTGCTCAGCTACATTACCCGGCTGCTGAAGCAGCAACTCAACATCTCCGCCGAACTGGAAGAACTGAATACCGCGCTGGAACAACGCGTGGCCGAACGCACGGCTGAATTGGAAGCACGCAACGCCGAGCTGGCCAAGGCTTACGCGGAATTGCAGGAACTGGATCAATTGAAATCCGATTTCGTCTCCCTGGTGAGCCATGAATTGCGCGGACCGTTGACTACGCTCAACGGCGGCTTGGAACTCGCGCTGACGCGGAAGGATGAACTCTCTCCCGAGTCACGCGCCATTCTGGAAACGCTGGCTGCGGAAAGCGACCGCCTGACCCGCTTTGTGAGCGAGATTCTGGATGTCTCCCGCCTGGAGGCAGGGAAGCTGCGCCTCAACCTGGGGCCTGTGGCAGTTAAGCCCTTGCTAAAACGCTCCGTCGAGGTCGTTTGTGAATGCCAGGGACGTGAGGTGCATTGGGATGTCCCCGATGACCTGCCACCGGTATGGGCCGACGAAATCTACCTGGAGAAAATTGTAGGGAATCTACTAAATAACGCTGTAAAATACTCGCCCCCGGATCAGCCCATACGCTTATGCGCCCGCCTGGAGAACAACCACCTCGCCATTTCCGTGGAGGATTATGGCCCAGGAATTCCAAAAACAGCCCAAGAAACCGTTTTCGATCGCTTCCACCGCCTGGAGCGCGGCGACCGCATCTCCCAAAAAGGATGGGGATTAGGGTTATATTTCGTTAAAGCATTGACCGAAGCACAAGGCGGAAGAATTCACTTGCAATCCCCTGCTCGCCCATCCAAAACCAATCCAGGGGCGGTGTTCTCCATCGAATTGCCTGTGACCGCCGAGGTGCCTGAAGATGTCTAAGCTGTTACTCATCGATGACGACCAAAATCTGACCAGGCTTTTGTCCCAGTACCTGGAGGCTCAGGGATTCGAGGTCGAAACCGCTGGTGACGGGAAAGCCGGATTAAGGGCGCTCTTTCAACATAACCCCGACTTGGTCATCCTCGACGTCACCATGCCACAACGGGACGGCTGGGAAACGCTGGAACGCATCCGCGAAGTCAGCGAGGTGCCGGTTATCATGCTGACAGCCCGCGATGAGGAGACTGACATTCTGCGCGGCTTTTCTCTGGGCGCGGATGACTATGTCACCAAGCCTTTCTCCTTTGCCCAGTTGAGCGCGCGCATCCATGCTGTACTGGCACGCATCCATCGCGCGGAAACCGCCGGCCCGGACGAACTGGTTCAGCGGGATTTAACCGTCAACTTGCGCACCGACCAGGTCTGGCGCGGCGAGGAGCGCGTCAACCTGACGCCAACGGAATTCAAACTGCTGGTCGCTTTGATGCGCCGTGCAGGCGAAGTGCTCTCACCGGAAGAACTGGTGCGCGAGGTGTGGGGGCCGCAATATGCTGGCGAAGTGGGTCACGTGCGCCGCTACGTCTATCACCTGCGCAGGAAGATTGAACCCGACCCCGATCACCCTCGCTACATTCACAATGAACGCGGGTTCGGCTACCGCTTCATCGTCGAGTGAACCGCCGC
>CAZZFZ010000042.1:0-4539 GCA_964653835.1 uncultured Anaerolineales bacterium | reverse complement strand
ACATTCACAATGAACGCGGGTTCGGCTACCGCTTCATCGTCGAGTGAACCGCCGCTAAAGGCTCCTCCGTCTTTCCAATACCCCCTTCACCCTCCCTCATTGAACGTCGTCTCTATGAAACAACCACTATTCGTTTTCTGCGCGAGTACTTCGGCAATTCAGCCGCTGGAAAAACACCTCCCACCCCCGCCGTTTGAGCGGCAACCTGATCGGCCCGGCGCTTTACACTGTGGTTGAAGTCAGCCTGGCGATCCCATTGCTGGGCATCAACATGGGGGTTGCCGAGCTCACTGCCTAGGGTTATCTGGATCAACTGATCGCTAACCCTGATGCCACCTCTCTCACATGCAACGAGCGCAGCATACTCTCCGCAGCTTCACACGGTAGAAGGTCTTCGCGGGAGCAGGGGGGCACGTTTCTACGATGTCATTGGAGATACCATCAACGTAGCAGAGCGCATGGAGAGCTCCACGGCAGCAGGGGGAAATCCTGTATTCCAACCTTATCTCTATCAAGCACTGCCCGATCTCTCCTTTGGAGTCCCGCGCAGAATCGCCGCCAAGGGGAAGCACGAACCGTTGACAGTCTACCCCTTTAACTCCAGTGACTGATTCTCTACCAATTCCCTGAAAACCGGTTAGAATATAGCCATATTCAGCCGCCGAGCAGATCGGCGGAATCACGTTGCGATTCTATCTGAAATTCTCCCCAGGGGGCAACCGGGATATCTCCGATAGATTCTAGAAGGAGAAAGACAATGACAAATGAGACAACCGTTCAGGATGGCCAGGTGGTCACCATGGAATACACCCTGCGCGTTGACGGCGAAGTCGTAGACACATCAGAGGGCCACGAGCCGATTGAGTTCATCCAGGGCGCGGGCAACATCATCCCAGGGTTGGAAAGCGAACTCTACGGCCTGAAGGTCGGCGAGAGCAAGGATATCCACGTCAGCGCCAAAGATGGTTACGGCGAGGAAGACCCGGCCGCTTATGTGGATGTCCCCCGTGAGCAGTTCCCAGAGACGATCCCCATGGAAGTAGGCGTCGCGCTGAGCGTGCAGGATGGCAGCGGTAACCCGCTGCACGCCACCATCCACGAGGTGGGCGAGGAAACTGTTAAACTCAACTTCAATCACCCGCTGGCTGGTAAAGAGCTACACTTCTCCGTGAGCATCGCCGGGCTGCGCGATGCCACCGCGGAGGAGATGGAACACAAGCACGTACATTAAAGAATCAACCCAAAAACAAAAAGCCGGTGTCCACTTCACCGGCTTTTTCTATTTCTCTCGCTACAATCAAACCAAAAACAGCACCGCCACGCCTGCAATGGCGAGCAACGTCCCCACAACCGCCCCCCAACCATAGCGCTCTTTGAACACCACATAACTGATCGGCAGCAGGAAGACCGGCGGCAAGGACATCAAAGTGGAGGCAATCCCCACCTCGGCGCTCTGTATCGCCAGCATTGAGAGGGAAACGCCCAAAAAGGGGCCAAAAAACGCCCCCAGCAAGGCAAACCGTACCCCGCGCGGATTAGCCCACAGCGCTTGCAGCGTGGCTCGCCCCTGTCCTTGCAGAAAGGTCAACCCCCACAACACCACAGCAGCGGCGATCATACGAATCAGATTCGCCGAAATAGGCGAGAACGCTCCACCCAGCCCGTTTTTAGCCAGCACCAACCCGCCCGCCTGACCAATAGCCGCGCCCAGGCCATAGAGGATGCCGCGACCATAATCCGGGTTGAGGTTGGTTTCCGTGCCATTGCGCTCCAGCACCACCCAGGCGACGCCCCCCAACGTCAGTGCCACTCCGACGATTTCCAATAGGGCCATGCGCTCGCCGAGGAACACCCAGGCCAGAAACGCGGCGATGACCGGCGCCAGGCTCATCATCAACATCGCGAGGCGCGGCCCGATCCACACAAACGCCTGAAAGAGGAAAATATCCCCAATCACCAGGCCAACCACCCCAGAAAGTCCCAACCACAGCCAGCGATGTGGTTCCGCGTTCCACGGGAGCAGCGTCCCCAGGGTGATCCAGTGCGTCAGACTGAGCAGCACAATCGCCACAATCAGGCGCGTGCGATTCAATACCATCGGGCCGATGCGACGCCCCGCAAGCGTGAGGAACGTCGAACCGGCAGAAAAGGCAAGTGAGGTAGCCAAAGCGGCAAGTTCACCGATCATGTTAGTTGAGTCCGTAGTGTTGGTTGCATTGGTCGGGTTGGATGGGCGGATCAGCGGTCAGCCGTCAGTGCTCTCGTTCCCCATGAACTCTTCGGCTGTGGCATGGCCGGGCTGACTGATACCCTCGCGCTTGAGCACTATCCAAAACGTCAGCGCCAGAATCTTGATATCCAGCCACAGCGACCAGTTGTCAACGTACCACACATCCAGGCGGAACTTATCTGGCCAGGTGAGGATGTTGCGGCCATTGATCTGCGCCCAGCCAGTGATGCCCGGCAACACATCGTGGCGGCGCGCCTGTTCGGGAGAATAGCGCTCCAGGTATTGCACCAGCAGCGGGCGCGGCCCCACCAGGCTCATCTCGCCGCGCAGCACGTTGAAAAGCTCCGGCAGTTCATCCAGGCTGGTGCTGCGCAGAAAACGCCCCAATGGGGTCAGGCGCTGTTCATCGGGCAGCAGGTTGCCCTCGGCATCGCGGCTATCCTTCATGGTGCGGAATTTGTAGAGGCGAAAAAGCTTCCCCCGATACCCCGGCCGAACCTGCGTGAAGAAGATCGGCCACCCGTGGGCGATCCACACCAGCAGGGCGATCACCACCATCACTGGCGAAAGCAGGAGCAGGCCAGGGATGGTGAGGGTTAAATCGAAAATACGCTTTGAGAGGGGGATTCCCGCGGTGGTCGGCATGGGGCGAATTTTACCACTCTCTCCCCTAAAAGCACCTGTGATACAATCACGCCACTTCACGCAAAAAAGGACATCGCCTTGACCCAAAAATTCAAAATCCCGATGTCATCTCCCGATCTCACGGAGGCCGAGCGCCAGGCCGTGGCCGCCGTGCTGCAAACTCACTGGTTGAGTATGGGGCCGGAGACCGAGGCTTTCGAGCAGGCCGTGCGCGCCTTTACCGGCAGCCGCCACGCCATCGCCGTCAGTTCCGGGACGGCCGGGCTGCACCTGTGCGTGCGCGCCGCGGACATCGGCGACGGCGACCTGGTGATCACTACGCCGTTTTCGTTCGTCGCTTCGAGTAACGTGCTGCTCTTCGAGCGCGCCACGCCGGTTTTTGTGGATGTAGACCCGTTGACCGGCAACATCGACCCTGCCCTGGTACAGCAAGCAGCGGAAGATCTGGCCGCGGGCGGCGCAGCGGCCCGAAAATGGCTGCCCCGCCGCGGCGTGAGCGATCAAACCCCTTTAAAGGCCATCCTGCCCGTGGACGTGTTCGGCCAACCCGCGGCGATGGACTCCATTCGGCAGACCGCGGCCCATCACGGCATCACGGTGATTGAGGACTCCTGCGAAGCCCTGGGGGCGACCTACAAAGGACGTCCCGCCGGGACGCTGGGCGATTTCGGCGTGTTCGCCTTCTACCCCAACAAGCAGATCACCACCGGCGAGGGGGCGGTCATCGTCACCGACGACGACCAGGCCGCCGACCTGATGCGCGCCCTGCGCAACCAGGGGCGCTCCCCCGGCGACACCTGGTTGCAGCACACCCACCTAGGGTACAACTACCGCCTCGACGAGATGAGCGCCGCTCTGGGGCGCGTGCAGATGGCGCGCCTGGATGCGCTGCTCGCCAACCGCGAACGCGTGGCGAACTGGTATCAGGAGCGCCTAGCGGAAATCCCCGGCGTGGAGACGCTGCACATCTCCCCGGAGACCACTCGCATGAGCTGGTTCGTCTATGTGGTGCGCTTCGCGCCCGAGATTGAACGCGACGCTGTCGCCGCAGCGTTGGAAGCTCGCGGCATCCCCAGCCGACCTTACTTCATCCCCATCCACCTGCAACCCTACATGGTGGAACGATTCGGCTACCAGGAGGGCGATTTCCCCATCACGGAGGACCTGGGGCGGCGCGGGCTGGCGCTCCCCTTCTCCAGCGTGATGAGCGAAGCACAGGTGGATACCGTCTGCCGCGAGCTGAGGGATGTGATCCGGGAACTCGCTTAAATAAGAAGACCTGCCAGGTGCAAAACCTGGCAGGTCGGGCATTAAACATCAGGGGGAAGCGACCCTGGCGGCGATGACCTTCGCCAGCAAGTCGTCGTTCTCCATCTTCATCGCCCCCACAATCACCGTCGCCCCGACTGAAAGGTCGTCCAGACTTTGCACCGCGCCGCCGGAAGAGAAGAAGCGCGTCTCATCGTCCACGATAAAGGTCAACGCCTCACCGTCGGCGGTGGTGATGGTCAGGCTGGCATCCGCCACATCGGTCACTTCGCCGCGAGCGCGCACGTCGAAATCCGGCAGGTCATCCCGATTCCCCGCGGCGACGACTGTCGCCAATGCAACTCCATCTCCCTGGGATTGGGCGATAACCACGGCGGCCATATCCACCTGCAAGT
>CAZZFZ010000041.1:0-19859 GCA_964653835.1 uncultured Anaerolineales bacterium | reverse complement strand
GATTCAAACAGGGCGGTTTCCTCGCCGCAGATGTAAGCCCCCGCCCCGACGCGGATTTCGACGTCGAAGGCGAAGCCACTGCCGAGGATGTCCTCACCCAGATAACCGGCTTTGCGTGCCTTTTCAATGGCTTCTTGCAATATCTGCCGCGCCCGCGGGTATTCACCGCGCACGTAGATGTAGCCCTTGTGCGCTCCGATGGCATACCCGGCCAGCGTCATGCCCTCGAGCACGGCGAAGGGGTCGCTCTCCATCAGCACGCGGTCTTTGAACGTCCCCGGTTCGGATTCGTCGGCGTTGCAGACAATGTATTTGGGATCGCCCTCGGCCCCGGCGGTGAACTTCCACTTCAGGCCGGTGGGGAAGGCCGCCCCGCCGCGCCCGGAGAGGCCGGAGGCCTCGATCTCAGCGATCACCTCGGCGGGCTGCATCCCCCCCAGGGCTTTTTTCAACCCGGCGAAACCGCCGTTTTCCTCAAAAGCGCGCAGGTCGGAGGGATGGATGGCGCCGCAGCGGGCGGTCAGCCAGCGCGGTTCGCCCGCCACGTGCCCCAGCGGCACCGACTGAGGAGACAGTACCCACCCCTGAGGAGGGGAATCCGCTTTAGGGGCGACGGGGATGTCCCCCACCAGCGCCGCGGGCGCGTGGTCGCACAATCCCAGGCATTCCACCGCTTCGATGGTGTATTGCCCGTCAGGCGTGGTCTCTCCCGGCTGCACGCCGAAATGGTCGCATACCGCCTGGAGCAGGTCTTCCCCGCCGGTTTGGGTGCACATCGGGCTGGTGCACACGCGCACGATCGTTCGCCCGACCGGCCGGTTGTAGAACATGCTGTAGAACTCGATCACGCCGTGCACCTCGGAAAGCGGCACGCGCAGCGCCTTGCCGATGGCAGCGGCGACCGGCTCGGAAAGGTAGCCGTAGGTTTTTTGCGCTTCCCACAGGGCGGGGAGCAGGCGAGAGCGCCCGCCGGGGGCATGTTTCTGGATGATGGGTTTGAGTTCGGCCAGGTTGATGGTTTGGGAGGTCATAATGTCTCCTGGAGAGAACCAATGACGACGGGGTTGTAGGGATGATTATACATGAAAACCTCGCTAGAGATCAAAAAGGGGTGCTGTCTGTGTGACAACACCCCTTCCCTTTTTGAAGATGGCCGGTGGAGGGTTAGAACAACCCTACCACGCGCCCGGTCTCCAGGTCTACATCAACGTCGTAATAAGCCGGGCGGGTGGGCAAGCCGGGCATGGTGCTCATCGTGCCCAGCAGCGGGTAAAGGAACCCGGCCCCTACCGAGGCGCGGATATCGCGGATCGGGACGGTGAAGCCGGTGGGGCGGCCTTTGAGCGCGGGATCGTGGCTCAGGCTGAGGTGAGTCTTCGCCATGCACATTGGCAGTTCATCGAAGCCCAGTTTGGTGTACAGTTCGATCTTCTTCTCGGCCAGCGGCTCGTAGGTCACGCCGTCGGCGCCGTAGATTTCTTTGCAGATGGTTTCGATCTTTTCTTTGATGCTGGTGCCCTTGAGGGGGTAGAGGAACTGGAAGTTGCTGGGCTTTTCGCAGGCCCGGACGACCGCCTCGGCCAGTTCCACCGCGCCCGCGCCGCCTTCCATCCAGTGTCGGGTGACCACGGCGTCTTCCGCGCCGGCATCCAGCGCGGCCTGGCGTACCAGTTCGACCTCGGCTTCGGTGTCGTCCTTGAAGCTGTTGACCGCCACGACCACGGGGATGCCGAAGCGCTTGGCGTTCTCGATGTGGGCCTCCAGGTTGGGCAGGCCGGCCCGCAGCAGGTCGAGGTTCTCCTCGGTGTAGGCCGGGTCGAGCGGCGCACCGGCGGTGACTTTGGGGCCGCCACCGTGCATCTTCAGGGCGCGCACGGTCGCCACCAGTACCACGGCGTTGGGGACCAGGCCGGAGTAGCGGCATTTGATATCGAAGAACTTTTCCATGCCGATGTCGGCGCCAAAGCCGGATTCGGTCAGGACATAGTCGGCCAGTTTGAGGGCGATCTTATCGGCGATGATGGAGCTGTTGCCGTGAGCGATGTTGGCGAACGGCCCGGCGTGGATGAAGGCGGGCGTGCCCTCCAGGGTTTGCATCAGCGTGGGCTTGATGGCGTCCTTCATCAGCACGGTGAGTGCCCCAGCCACGCCCAGGTCTTCGGCGGTCAGGGCTTCGCCGTCTTTGTTGGTGGCGAAGACCATGCGCCCCAGGCGTTCGCGCATGTCGGCCAGGTCGGTGGTCAGCGCCAGGATCGCCATGATCTCGCTGGCGACAGTGATGTCGAATCCGGTGCGGCGGGTGAAGCCCTTCTCCTTCGGCCCCAGGCCGATCTCGATCTCGCGCAGCATGCGGTCGTTGGTATCCACCACGCGCCGCCAGGTGATGGTTTCGGGGTCGATATCCAGGCGCACAAAGCGGTGGATCTCTTCTTCGGTCAGTTCGTTGGGGTCGGTTTTGTTGATGCCAAGTTTCTTCAGGCGTTTAAGCATCGAGGGGGTGAAATAACGTTTGCCTTCCTTGTCGGGAGGGCAGAGGCGGCGGAAGAGGGCTTCGTCGCTCTGGCGAGATTCGTGGAACATGCGGGTGTCAATCGCCGCGGCCATCAGGTTGTTGGCCGCGGTGATGGCGTGGATATCCCCGGTGAGGTGCAGGTTGAAGTTTTCCATGGGGATGATCTGGCTGTAGCCGCCCCCGGCCGCGCCGCCCTTGATGCCGAAGGTCGGCCCCTGGGAGGGCTGGCGGATGCAGGTGAAGACGTTCTTGCCCAGGTGCGCGCCCAGCGCCTGGCTCAACCCCACCGTGGTGGTGGTTTTGCCCTCGCCCAACGGAGTGGGCGTGATGGCGGTGATGTCAATGTATTTGCCGTCGGGGACGTCCTTCAGCCGTTCGAGTACGTCGAGGCTGACTTTCGCCATGTATTTGCCGTAAGGCTCCAGCTCGTCATCCAGCAGACCGATCTCGCGGGCGAGTTCGACGATGGGTTTGGCGTTTTCCATTTGCGCCTGGGCGATCTCAATATCCGTGGGGACGGGGCTGCGGGTCTCCAGCGGCAGGGGGGTGAAGTCAATATCAGCGTTCTTGTAGCGGGACATGGGTTCCTCCTGGGGGTTAGGTGACTGGGTAACAAGGTAACTGGGAACTGGGTAACTAGGGATTGGGGGTAGTTCCCAATCACCTAGTCACCTAGTTACCTAATTACCTTTCACAGTTCAATCAATCCGTGCGCGATTTTCGCGGCGCGCAGGGTGTTGCGCATCAACATGGCGATGGTCATCGGGCCAACGCCGCCCGGAGAGGGGGAAATCCAGCCAGCGACCTCTTTGACTTCGTCGAAGGCCACGTCGCCGGTGAGGTAGTAACCCTTTTCCGTGGAGGGGTCATCAACGCGGTGCGTGCCGACATCAATCACCGCCGCACCGGGCTTGACCCAGTCTTTCTTGACCATCTCGACGCGCCCAACGGCGGCGATGAGGATATCCGCCCGGCGGCAGACTTCCGGCAGGTTTTTGGTGCGGGAGTGGCAGATGGTCACGGTGGCGTTGCGCTTGACCAGCAGCAGCGCCGCGGGCATGCCGACGATGTTCGAGCGCCCCAGCACCACGGCCTCCGCGCCTTCAAATTTCACGCCGCTTTCTTCCAGTAACACCATCACGCCGTTGGGGGTGCAGGGAATAAACAACGGCTCGCGCCCTTTTTGCGCCAGCCGTCCGATGTTGAGGGGGTGAAAGCCGTCAATATCCTTCTCCACGCTGATAGTGCGCAGCACGGCTTCATCATCCAGATGTTTGGGCAGCGGCAACTGCACCAGGATGCCGTTCACCTTCGGGTCGGCGTTCAACTCGCTGACCAGTTTCTCAACCTCTTCCTGGGTTGAGTCAGCGGGCAGGCGGTAGCTGAAGGATTCCATCCCCAGTTTTTTGCACATACGCTGTTTCATGCCGACGTAAACTTCCGAAGCCGGGTCGTCGCCGACCAGCACGGTCGCCAGCCCTGGCGGTGGGTAGCCCTGGGCGACCAGTTCGGCGACCTCTTCCGCAACCTGGTCGCGCACCTTTTTAGCTATGGCTTTTCCATCAATTATTTGTGCGGACATGATTGTTCTCCTGTGGATCCAATCGGGTAATCAAAATGATGCGGCGTTAGGCCACTCGACTATTATGCCAGAAGGGAGGGAATGCACAAGTCCCAATTGTCATGACATTTGTCCGTATTGTCAGCTCGATTTTGCCAATTTGCTTTCCCTTTCGCTTTGGCATACAATAGCTTTACGTTTGCTCTGAGGCTGGTATGGAAGGAGCAGGCGTCCAGACCTTGTTTCCATCAGCTTTTCACCGCCAAGATGTCTATGACGAATAACCTCGCTTCGCCTTTCTTCCAGTTTGTCCTTAACCCTAAGCAGAGCAACTGGTCGCTCCACGGGTTGACGCCGGAGAGTCCCGCGCTGGAGGGCGTCTGGATGCGGGTGACGTACCGAATGAGCGCCGGCGCGTTGCTGCGCGTGGGGAAACGACGCTTCCGGGTTTTGGAGCGCTGGCGCGCCCCCCAGGTGACCCCGTTCACCAGGGATGAGACGCCGCACGGCCCTCTGAAGGGGCTTCGCCTCGCCGTGAAACCCGATGAGAACGGCCTGGCCTGTCAGTTGGAATTCGCGCTCTCGCAGGAATATCCGCTTTTCCTCTGGCGGCTGAGGCTGACCAATCAGGGTGCGCGTCCCGTGTATCTTCAAAAGCTGGAGATGCTGCGAGCCGGTTTCTTCCCGCAACGAAAACTGCTCCCCAACCCGGGGCGGTTGGCGATGCGCTACCTGACCAAGCCGTTGGGCTACGGCACGGTGCGCCCGCACCCCAATCCCGGCGAGCCGGGCTTCTTCTCGAATGGCTGGCAGTCCTGGTCGTTTACCGGGGCATATGGACGGCGCGACCGCTACCGGCACACTCGTTTGTGGCCTTTCGCCGCGCCGTTGTGGTTCAATCCTGGTTCTCCGCGTCCGCGCCGCCGCGGACACTTCGTCAGCGAGATGTTCGGTGTGCTTGGCGACCGCGCACACCGCAGAGGAATCCTGGCAGGGTTCCTTTCGCAAAAACAGCACTTCGGCACCCTTGAAGCATATATCGGCGATCCGCTGTACCCGGCGCTCAGCCTGTGGGCGCATGGTGACGATGCCCGCCTCGACCCCGGAGCGACGCTGACCACCGACTGGGCGGTGATTCAGTTTGTGGAAATTGATGATCCAGACCCGCTGGGGCCATATATTGAAGCTGTGGCGCGCGAACACAGCGTGACCACAGACCATAGACCGCCGGAAGCGGGGTGGTGTTCCTGGTATTATTTCTTTCAGGATATTGACGCCGGGAAGATCCGCACCAACCTGAAAGCCGCGCAAGAAACGCGAGAGGAAGTTCCACTTGACCTGATTCAAATTGATGATGGCTTTGAAGCCCAGGTAGGTGACTGGTTTGAGTTTGGCGCTGGCTTCCCTAAGGGCGTCGCGCCGCTGGCAAAAGAAATCAAGCAGGCGGGCTTCACCCCCGGCCTGTGGCTGGCACCGTTCATCGTTCACCCACGCGCCCGGCTGGCGCGCCGTCACCGTGGCTGGTTGCTGCGCAACCGCTGGGGGCTGCCGGTCAACGCCGGGTTTGTGTGGAATGCCTTCACCCGCGCCCTCGACCTGACGCACCCTGAAGCCCTGGCCTACGCCTGCGACGTGGTGCGCACCGCCGCCCGCGAGTGGGGCTATCCCTACCTGAAGCTCGATTTCCTCTACGCCGCGGCGCTGCGCGGCCATTATCGCGACCGCACCAAAACCCGCGCTCAGGTGCTGCGCGCCGCCCTCGAAGCACTGCGAGAAGCCGCTGGGCCAGAGACCACGCTGCTGGGCTGTGGATGCCCCATCGGTTCGGGCATCGGTCTGGTAGAAGCCATGCGCATCGGCGCGGACGTGGCTCCATCCTGGGAGCCGCGCTTCATGCCGCCGCACCTGCTCTTCCGCAACGAGTGGAACATGCCCGCCACCCGCAACGCGTTGCAAAACGCGCTCGCCCGCGCCGCCCTGCATAACCGCTGGTGGGTCAACGACCCTGATTGCCTGCTGCTGCGCCCGGATTCGGAGTTGACCCTTGCCGAGGTGCAATCGCTGGCGACGGCCATCGCCATGAGCGGCGGCGCGTTGCTGCTCTCCGACGATTTGCCGCAACTACCGACGGAGCGCCTGCGCATTGCCGCCCAACTGCTTCCGCTCATCGGGAAACGCCCGCGGGTGGTAGACTGGTTCGACGAGACTGACCCGCGCCTGCTGCGCCTCGACCTGGAGAACGCCACAGGGCGCTGGCATCTGCTGGCGGCCTTCAACTGGACGAACCGCCCTTGCAGGGAGACTCTTCCTCTGGCGGCGTTTGAACTGCCCCTCGGCGAATATCTGGCCCGCGAGTTCTGGAATGGCGACGTGTTCACCGTCTCTGGGGAATCGCTTCCCCTGAGGGAAATTCCACCTCATGGGGTGAGGCTCTTTGCCCTGCGTCCGCGCACGCCGGGGGAACCCCAATACCTGGGCGGAGATTTGCACATCTCTCAGGGGCTGGAAGTGACCCAATGGTCGGTGCACCCCCGCGAGGGAGTCCGCTTTGCCCTAGAACGGCCAGGGAGGGTGCGCGGAGAAGTTCTGCTGGCGCTGCCGCGCCCGCCGCGCGCCGTCACCTTGAATGAGCAGCCCATTACCTGGAGCGAGGCGGGCGAGGGGATCTATTGCCTGCCGGTGGCGTTTAATCACATGGGCAAGATCCGCGTGCGCCTGGAATAAATTGGAAACAGAAAGTGGGAAGGCTCTCTTGAACGACGACAAACCCCTGAACGCATTTTTTGATCCGCGCGGCATCGCCGTCATCGGCGCATCGGGCGACCCGACCAAGCTGGGCTATGGGCTGGCGAACAACCTGATCCGCAGCAACTACCCCGGCGCGGTGCATTTCGTCAACCCCAAAGGCGGCGAACTGCTGGGGCGCAGGGTGTACGCCAGCGTGCTCGACGTGCCCGACCCGGTAGACCTGGCCGCGGTGCTGATCCCCGCGCCGTATGTGCCGGAAGCCTTGAGGCAGTGCGGTCAGCGCGGCATCCGGGCGGCGATCATCGGCTCCGGCGGCTTTCGCGAGGTCGGCCCCGAGGGGGCGGCTTTGGAGGAGGAAATGCTGGCTATGGCGCGGCAGTACGGCATCCGGCTGATCGGGCCGAACTGCATCGGCCTGTTGGATACCCACTTGCCGATGGACACCACCTTCCTGCCCCCGCCCGGGCCGACCCCCGGCGAGGTGGCTTTCATCTCGCACTCCGGGGCGATCTGCGCTGCGGTGATTGACTGGGCGCGCGGCCAGGGGTATGGTCTCTCACGGCTGGTCAGCCTGGGCAATCAGGCCGACCTGGGCGAGACGGACGTGCTCGCACCCGTGGCCGCCGATCCCTTCACGCGCGTGGTGGCGCTCTATCTGGAAGGCGTCAAAGACGGACGCCGCTTTGTGGAGGAAGCCCGCAAGGTGACGGCACAAAAGCCGGTGATCGCCCTCAAGGTGGGGCGCTTCGAGGCCGGTCGGCGGGCGGTGGCCTCGCACACCGGTGCGCTGGCTGGGCAGGAGAGCGCCTTCAACGCCGCCTTTCGCCGCGCCGGAGTGCTGCGCGCCGAGACCAGCGAGGAGATGTTCGATCAGGCTCGCGCCCTGGCGTGGTGCCCGCCCCCAAAGGGCCGCCGCGTGGCGGTGCTGACCAACGCCGGTGGGCCGGGAGTCACCGCGGCGGACGCGCTCGAAGCCCACGGCCTGCACCTGGCCGATTTCGCCGCTGAAACGCGCGCCGTCCTGGCAGAGATATTGCCCCCTGCCGCCAGCCTGGGCAACCCGGTGGATATGCTCGCCTCCGCCGCGCCGGAGCAGTTTGCTGCCTGCCTGCGGGCTGTGCTGGCCGACCCCGATGTGGACAGCGTGATGGTGGTCTACCCCACGCCGCCGATGTTCACCGCCGGCGCGGTGGCGAAGGCGATCATCCCCGTCATTCACGGGGCGAAAAAGCCGGTCGTTGTGGCCGTGATGGGCGAGCGGTTGATTCAGGAGGCGGTGGAGCACCTGCGCGCTGCCCGCGTGCCGGAATACCGCTTCCCGGAGCGCGCCGCCGCGGCCCTGGCCGCCCTGGTTGAGCGCGTGGAACTGCTGAAGTTCACCCGCGATGAAGCGGTGCTGCCGGTTCAGCCTTCGCCGCGGACTTCCGAAGTTTTAAAGACTTCGGAAGTCTTAAAGGCTTATGGCATCCCCGTCGCCGCGCTCAGGCTGGCGCGCAGCCCGGAAGAGGCCGTCGCACTGGCGGAGGCGACCGGCTACCCGGTGGCGCTGAAGATCGCTGCCCCGGCGATCAGCCACAAATCCGACGTCGGCGGGGTGCTGCTCAACCTGAGAGATGGTGAGGCGGTGCGGACGGGCTTTGAAACCGTGCTGGGGCGCGCCAGCAAGGCGCGTCCGGATGCGCACATTGAGGGCGTTTACGTGCAGCGCATGGTCACCGGTGGGCAGGAAGTCATCCTAGGCGCGGTGCAAGACCCGCAATTCGGCCCGTTGGTGATGTTTGGCTCCGGCGGAACGGAAGTGGAGGGCTTGAAAGATATCGCCTTCGCCCTTGCCCCCCTCACCCGCAGCGACGCCGAATACCTGCTCGAAAACACTTGGGCGGGGCGTAAGCTCAAAGGTTTTCGTGATCTCCCCCCCGCCGACCGGGATGCTGTGTTGGACGCCCTCTTCCGCCTGGCGCAACTGGCCGTCGATCACCCCGAAATCGCCGAGATCGAAATCAACCCCCTGCGCGTGCTGCCCGCCGGTCAGGGCGCGGTGGCGGTGGATGTGCGCATGCGAATAGAGAACCGGTGACCGTCGGATTTCTCAGGTGACAGTCACTTACGAAGTGACTGTCACCTGAAAAGTTGGGGATTGCCATATGCGGTCTGTGTCCTACGCTTCGCTTATCCCGAATTCATATTTAACGCGAAAGCGCCCTTCACCAGCGCGATCAAGGCGTCCAGGCCTTTTTTCAGCGGCGCGACCTCAATGTATTCGCGCGCGGTGTGCGCCCCGCCGCCGCGCGTCAACCCGACGCACACGCAGGGCAGCCCGCGGCTGAGGGGGATGTTGGCGTCGGTGGAGCCGCTTGTGAGCACAGGTTGAATGCCCTGCTCCCGCAGCGCCTCAACGGCTTTCTGCACCAACGGGTGGCTGGGGGGAATCTCCCCTGCAGGGCGGCGTCCGATGACCTCGGCGTTCACCTGCACGCCAGGACGGCGGGCCTGAGTGACCAACATTTCAACCCGCTGTACCATTTCCTCCAGCGTGGCCGGGTGTTCGGCGCGCAGATCCAGCTCCAGCCAGGCTCGCGGCGCGATGGTGTTGACCGACGTCCCGCCGTGAATGACCCCCACGTTCAGGCTGGCGCGCGGGCTGGTGGAAATCGGCAGCGCCGTCAGGCGGGTGATCAGGGCGGCCAGTTCGTGGATGGCCGAGGGCGCGCCGTAGTCTCCCCAGGCGTGGCCGCCGCGCGTTTCAACGGTGATGCGATAGCGCTGCACCCCCAGCCCGCGGCGATAAATCTGTCCTAACGCCATCCCCTCCAGCACCAGGTAGGCAGCGGGCGCGTCGCCGAAGCGATCTGCCACAGCGCGCATCCCCCTCAGGTCGCCCAATCCTTCCTCGCAAACGTTCGCCACCAGCCACAGGTCGCCGGGGGGAGTGAAGCCCTTCCGCCGCAGCGCCCGGAGCAGACCAAACAAAGCGGCTACGGCGATGCTGTTATCGCCGATGCCGGGGCCGTGGATTTTCCCCGCCGCGCGGCGGACGCGCAGGTCGGTATCCAGGGGGAAGACGGTGTCACAATGGGCGCTGACCACAACCGGGCGCGCCTCGCCGCTTCCGGGCCAGCGGGCGTAGAGGTTCCCCAGGGCGTCCTGTTCCACCTCAAGGATTGCCTCCTCCCTGAACCGGTCAAGTAAAAAGGCCATCCGCTGCGCCTCAGCGAACGTCGGCGCGGGGATCTGCTGAATCTGAACCGCCAGGTCCAGCATCGTGGCGAGGATATCGGTCATGGAGGTCAATACCTTCCGTTTTCGACTTCCTCGGGGTCGAAGACGACCACGTCCTTGCCGGTGAGCTTCTCGCGCACTTTCTGGACGATCAGGTCGAGGTGGCCGCTGTGCTTGACGAAATCCATATCGTCGGCGGGGACGGTGAGCACCGGGCACAGGCTGAAGTTCTCCACCCATTCCTCATAGAGGCGGTTGAGGCGCTGGAGGTAATCGGGACTGATCTGCCGCTCGTACTCACGCCCACGGCGCTTGATGCGGCGTTGTAGCGTGGACACGGAAGCCCGCAGGTAGATCACCAGGTCGGGCGGGGGGAGGAATTCGCTCAACACCTGATAGAGTTCCCAATAGGTCTGGTAATCGCGCTCTGCCATGTTGCCGCTGAGGTACAGGTTGCGGGCGAACACCTCGGCGTCTTCGTACACGCTGCGATCCTGCACCACCGAGGAGGGGTGGTCAATCAGACGGCGGTGGATGCGCAGACGATGCGTGAGGAAGAAAAGCTGTGAGTGAAACGCCCAGGCGCGCATATCCCGGTAGAAATCGGCCAGATAGGGGTTATTGGCCTGGGGCTCGTAGAAAGGGTGCCAGTTGAGGCGCTGACTGAGCAGGTCGACCAGCGTGGATTTACCCACGCCGATGTTTCCGGCGACTGCGACGAATTTTTTCATGCGTTGTACCTCACGGAAATCAGGCATCTGGGACCAGGATGGCGACTGCCTGCCCGGCGTTGCTATCCATAATCAATTCCAGGTGGTGTTCGGGGCGATAGGAAGACACTTCGATCAGGCGCAGGCAATCTTCCAGATCGGCGTCTTCGGGGCAGTAGCTAGCCAGGCAATTGGGGGTGTTGTAGAAGAAGTCATGGTTGAAGATGACGTCCTCGTCATTAAGGTCAATGGCTAGAGGGTAAATTTTCGCCTCGATCAGATCCTGGAAGAAGTGCGTGCCGAAGGATGGTTCCGGTGTGGTGTCGAACTTGCCGCCGGCAAGTTCGATCAGCGCGCGGGTGTTGTAGATCTCCGAATAGCGGATGTTCACGCCCAGATCGGGGTTGCGCGTACCCCAACGACCGGGGCCGATGCAGATGAACGTCTCCTCGGCCAGCAGGTTGTTGAGACGGCCGATGGCGCGCCCCAGCTCAGAGCGTTCGGCGGCGGTGGGCAGGGCGTAGTAGCGCTCTGGGACGACGAAGAGCACATAGCGGATGTCGCGCACGCGCCCGTGTGGGATCATCCGGCGCGTGGAGAAGATGATATCTTCGGGGGCGATCTCTTCCGGGAGATGGGCTTCCTCGTCTTCGCTGTGGCTTTGCGGGCGGCATTGCAAAATGGCGATATCCACCTGCGGGGTGAGGCTGTGTGGGTCCCGCACGTAGATGGCGAACTCCATGTCCACGGGGGTGTGGTAGTGGGTTTCGAGGATGTGCAGCATGCGGCGCATGTGTTCGGCAAAGGCGGTGCGTTGCAACAATCCATCAAAGGTGATGACGACTTGACTGATTTGCTGATCGGCGATGTTGCTGCGAATGGGCATCAGAAAGCCACCCTGATCGATCTGGGCAATGTAGCGCAGCAGGGGGTATTTGCGATTGAGCACCTGATGGATCGAAAGGGTTTCAAACCGGTTGGCTTTGAGGTTAATTACATCCACATACTGTTGCGAGTAGCGGCGGATGAGCTTCGGGGCGAACTCCGGGCGCAGTTGAGGGTGGCTGAGGGCGACCAGGCGCGGGTAGTCCACTCCCACCCGTTCTACGGCGCGGGTCCCCAGCCCCCATACCAGGCGCAGGAAGCCGTCTTCCTGCCGGATCTGTGGCGACCAGCGATACAGGTTGCGACTGAAAGCCACCCCCGCCGCGTGGGGGAAGTAGTAATCCCCGAACTGTTCGCCTTCCACCACCTGAATCAGAATCGCCAGCCGCTCGTCGTAATCCTGCAACCCCATGGCGCGGCGGTAGAGCAGGGCGTCAGGGTTGAGGCCGCTGGCGAAGACATGGGCGATGGCCTGGGTGAGGGCGTGCAGGTTGGTCTCCAGATCGCCCTGGTTGGGGCAGAACACACTGTCGTATTTCCCAGCAAAGGAGGTGCCGAAATTGTCTTCCAGCAGACTGGAGGAACGCACGATCAGCGGTTTGGGGCCGATTTTTTCCAGCATCTGGTGCAGCCGCTCGAGGATATCGGGGGGAAATTCGCCGCGGGCGTATTCTTCCTGAATGCGGGGATAATCGGCGTGGATTTGCTCTTCCGATTTGTATTTTTGATCCGCCCAGTGCATCAGGTCGTTGTAGCTCATGAAGGCGTACATCACTTCTGAGCCGAGGAAATAGGATTCCGGGATGCGGATGCGCTGACAGATATCTTCTTCGGCGATTTCGCTGAGGATGCGCGCGGCGAGTAGCATGCCGGCAGCTTTGCCGCCAATTTTGCCGTGACCGATCTTGCGGCGGCGGATGTTCTGCAAATCGCTGATGGTGAACCACGATTTGGCGATGTTGATATAAGCCAGTTGGTCGCTGATGATTTTGCGGATGAGGACGACGATCAGTTCGTTATAGCGGTGTTGATACTTTTTCCGTTCGTCCGAGGGCAGGTGTTCGATCGCCTGCGCTTGCTCGAAGAGCATCTCCTGGGGGGCGAGTTCAGGGTTGAAGGAGACTTCGATCTGCCGGGCAGTGGGATCGCGCTCGGCCAGTACCTGCTTGACGATGTTCTCAAAATCCTCAAAGTGCAGGTTGTAGGCAAAATAGAAGTCGGTCAGATGGGTGCGGATGCGCGAGAGGCGCATCTCCCAGGTCTCTTCGTTTTCCTCCCAGAGAGGGTCGTGCAACCCTTCGCGCGCCTGGGATTCAATCGCTTTGGCGCGCACCTCGGCTTCGAAGGCTTGCGGCGTGATGATGCCGCGGCGAAACAGCTCGCGCCGCATCAACTCGCGGATGCGCGTGCGCAGGATGGGATATTGCGCCAGCGCCAGGTAAATGCGCAAGGCCTGGTCGGCGGAGGGATCAGGTAAGGTCATCGTGTGCGCGGGATGTAAAAAAACATCCGAAGCGCGCCTGGCTTCGGATGTTTGTGGACTGGCCTACCCTCAGGGGCGCATGGGCATAATTACGTGGAGGAAATCTTTGCTTCCCACCGGCCGGATGACCCCCGGGCTGCTGTCGGAGGTGGTCTCCAGGGCCACATTTGGGGTTTTGATTACATCGAGCACATCGCGCAGGAAGCGCACGTTGAAAGCGATCAACAACGGCGGCCCGTCAATCGTGGCGTCGACCACCGTCTGGTTGGAGCCGGTCTCCTCAGATTGGCCGGAGATCTCCACCATGCCGGGTTGTAACTCGTCGCCGGGGGTGATGTTGATCAGAGCGATCTGGGAGCCTTCGCGGGCGAAGATCTCGGCCTGCTTGCAGGCTTTCAGAAAAGCATCCGTGGAGAGCACGGTGCGGGTTTGATGGCTTTGGGGGATGATTTGTTCGTAATCGGGGAAGGTGCCGTCAATCAACTGGGAGACCAGTTCGGCATCCTTCATGCGGAAGATCGCCCGCCCCTGCTCTGGGAGGATGCTCATAGTGAGGGTGTCTTTTCCATCGGCACTGATGCGCGCCAGCTCGCTGAGGGCGCGCGCCGGGATGACGGCCTGAAGTGGCTGCGCGATGGGGGAGGAGAGCTCGGCGGTGCGTACGGAGAGGCGGAAGCCATCGGCGGCGGCGAAAGTGATATTGTTTCCTTCCACTTTGACCAGCACGCCGGTGAGGATTGGGCGTACCTCGTCGGTGGAAGCGGCAAAGACCACTTGTTGAATCATCTCTTTGAGGTCGGCCACGTTGAGCTGGATGCCGTTGGCCATGTCGGGCGTCGGCATGGGAGGAAACTCCTGAGCATCAATGCACTTGATGTCGGTGTTCGAGGTGCCGCAGCGCACGTTCATCGTCTGCGTGCGCACATCAAGGTCAATTCGAACCTGATCTGCCGGGAGGGTGCTGACCAGGTCGGCAAAAGTGCGCGCCGGAACGGTGGTGGAGCCTTCATCGTCAATCTTGGCGCCGATCCAGCAGGTGATGCCGAGTTCCAGGTTAGTGGCCGAGAGGCGTAAGCGGCCTTCATCGGTGGCGACCAGGATGTTGTTCAGCACCGGCAGGGTGCTGCGGGGGGATACGGCGCGCGAGACGATGCTCAGGCCATGGGCGAGATTCTCTTGCAATACGGATACTTTCATAAAGCCCTCTCCTCACTCTCCATGCGCTGAAACGATTTCCCGGAAGAAGGGGGTCTTGCTCCGGCGATGTCCTCAGTATACAACGACTGGCATAAAAATACCAGTTTCCCAGGCGAACGACCTGGGGAGAACGCCTGATGGACGGCGAGCACCCCCGCCGGGTTACTGCAAGAAGGTCAGGAGGGGGGGCAGTAGCATGGCGAGCACGATCAACACACCAACCACAACCATGATGGTTTGCGAGGTGTTGCGGCGGCGCTTGGGTTGGGTTTTCTTGATGTTTTTCTTTTTCTTAGCCATTGTTCATCCTTTCGTTTTTAAAGTTGCTCTTCTAATTTTACCGCTATCTGACCAGAAGTCATCGGATACGTTCATTGTAAGTGCTCTTTGACGGCTGCGGCGGCGCGGGCGTTCATTTTCGGCGCGGCGGCGAGCTCTTCCTCGCTGGCCTGGCGGATGGCCTCGATGGAGCCAAAGTGTTGGAGGAGTGCCTTGCGCCGCGCTGGCCCGATGCCAGGGATGGCATCCAGTTGCGAGGCCAGGCCGAGGCGGGAGCGGCGCTTGCGGTGGGCGGTGATGGCGAAGCGGTGCGCCTCATCGCGGATGCGCTGCACCAGATACAACCCCTCCGATTTGCGCGGCAGTCGGATGGGCGCGCTGCGCCCGGGCAGGAAAATTTCCTCCTCGCGCTTGGCCAGGCCGACCACGGGGATCACTTCGGCCAGGCTGTAGGTTTCCAGCACTTTGACGGCGCGGCCAAGCTGCCCCTTGCCGCCGTCGATGATAATCAGATCGGGCAGGGCGGCGAAGGACGGATCGGGGGGCTTGCGCCCTTTTTGTTCTTTGGCCTCAGCTTCCCTGGCGGCCTGCCAGCGGCGGAAGCGGCGCCTCAGCACCTCCTCCATGCTGGCGAAGTCGTCCGGCCCCACCACGTTGCGGATGTTGAAGCGACGGTAGTGATTCTTGGCGGGGACGCCCTGCTCGAAGACCACCATGCTGCCGACCATGGCGACGCCCTGCATGTTGGAGATGTCGTAACATTCGATCCGTCGCGGGGCCTGGGGCAGCGCCAGCGCCTCGTGTAGCTCGGCCAGCGCCTGAGTTTGACGGTGTCGGTCGCTCTCCCATTGGGCGCGCAACGCTTTCAGCGTCTCGGCGGCGTTTTCGGCGGCCATCTGCACCAGTTCGCGCCGTTGCCCGCGTTTTGGGATGGTTATTTTTACTTTCTTCCCGCCGCGGCGTGTGTTCAGCCATTGCTTGATGATCTGCGCTTCTTCCACTTCGTGGGGCAACAGCACCTGGCTGGGGACGGTGGGTGTTTGATCGTAGAATTGCTTGATGAATTCGGCGATCACGCCGGAATCGGGGGTGTCTTCAGCGCCCTCCATTAGAAAGTACTCGCGCCCAATCAGCTTGCCGCCACGAATGAAGAACACCTGCACGCAGGCGTCTTTTTCGGCGCGCGCCAGGGCGATCACGTCGGTGTCGGCGAAGTCGCTGGAGAGCACCATTTTCTGGCGGGCGAGGATCTTCTCGATGGCGGCAAGCTGGTCGCGCAGCGCAGCGGCGCGCTCAAAGCGCAGCTCCGTGGCGGCCTGTTCCATCTCGTGGCGCAGTTTTTTTACGATGCCGGCGCTGTCGCCCTGGAGGAAGCGCGCCAGCCCGGCGATGATCTCTTGGTACTCCACCTGATCCACCGCGCCGATGCACGGCCCGGCGCACAGCTTGATGTCATAGTACAGGCAGGCGCGCGGGTCTTCGCCGGTGATCACCCGGTTGCAAGTCAGGTAGGGGAAGATGCGCCGTAGCACATCCAGGGTTTGATGCACCGCCCAAACGCTGGTGTATGGCCCAAAGTATTGCGAGCCATCCTCCACCACGCGGCGGGTCACGGTGACTTTGGGGAAAGCCTTCCCCCAGTGGATTTTGATGTAAGGGTAGCGTTTATCGTCCTTCAGGCGCACGTTGTAGCGCGGCTGGTGCTTCTTGATCAGGTTCATCTCCAGGATCAGAGCTTCCAGTTCGGAATTCACGACGATCCATTCGATATCGGCGATGCGCTTCACCAGTTGACGCGTGCGCGGGTGCTCCTGTGCGCTGGCGTGGAAGTAGGAGCGCACGCGGTTGCGCAGGTTGACCGCCTTACCCACGTAAATCACCTGGCCGCGCGCATTCTTCATCAGGTAGCAGCCGGGTTTAGTGGGCAGGGTGTCTAGGATGGCCTGAAGGTGTTGGGAGATCTCCATGGCGGAGGAATTTTAACACACGGCCCGCGGTCTGCTGTCTGCCCGGAAAGATATGGTATCCTACCTCCATTCTGATTGCAGGAGCACCCATGATCGAAAAAGTTTGCATCTACTGCGGCTCGTCCGATACGATTCCCCAACAATACCTGAAAGCGGCGCGGCAGATGGGGGAAGCCATCGCCCGGCGGGGGATGACGGTTGTATATGGGGCCGGCAGCACCGGCATGATGGGTGCGGTGGCCGAGGGGGCGCTTCAGGCCGGGGGCGAGGTGATCGGCGTGATCCCGGAGATTTTCAACACCCCGAAACTAATGCATACTCAGCTCACGCGCCTGGAAGTTGTGCCCGATATGCACACCCGCAAGGCGCGCATGGCTGAGCTGGCGGACGCCTTCATCGCCCTCCCTGGCGGGCTGGGAACGTTTGAAGAATTCTTTGAGATCCTCACCTGGGCGCAAATCGGCCTGCACGCCAAGCCCATTGGCCTGCTCAACGTGCGAAATTACTATGCCCCTCTACTGGCATTGGTGAGGCACGCATTGGAGGAGGGTTTTCTCTATCTTGAGCACCGGCAACTGTTCACCGACGCGCCAGAGCCAGACGAGTTGCTGGATGCTCTCCAGCGTTATCGCCAGCCGGAGGGGTTGGAGCGCTGGGTGGACCGCGATTAAAGCGCTGGCATAGAACTGGCAACACAGACGATTATGCGCATGAACACCGGAATGCGATTTGTCGTGATGCTCATGTGGCTTGTCGGCGCGGCGGCCTGCACGCGCACCTGGGGGGGCAGCGCCCCGCCCTGGGAGGCTGTGCCCCCTTCGGATGAGCAGTCATTTGCTGCGGGGGAGCCTGCTGGCCCGTTGGTGACGGCGCGCGCCCCTGGTGCGGCGGTGCTCTCGCCAACGCCCGATTCCCCGCACCCTCTTCCCGGTTTGCGCACCGAAACGGAGACCTACATCGTCCAGCCGGGCGATACCCTCGGCTTCATCGCCCAGCGGTATGGGGTCAGCGTAGAGGCCATCGCCGAGGCCAACAGCATCGTGGATATCAACGTACTGGAAGTCGGCCAGGCGCTGACCATCCCGGCTCCGGAGCCGGTCACCACCGGCCCCGGGTTTAAGATCATCCCTGATTCGGAGTTCGTCGCCGGGCCACTGGCAGGCTATTTTGACGTGCCCGACTTCGTTGCTGCGCAGGGCGGGTATCTGGTTTATCATGAAGAGGAAGTGGACGGCGTGATGCTGCGCGGCTATCAGATTGTGCAGCGGGTGGCGCGGGATTACTCCATCAACCCGCGCCTGCTGCTGGCTGTGCTGGAGTATCAGAGCGCCTGGGTGACTGACTCCAACCCGCGCACCTACACGGTCACCTACACCCTGGGCTGGGAAGACCCCTCTCGGAAGGGGCTGTACCGCCAGCTTGCCTGGGCGGCCAATGAACTAAACCGCGGTTACTACCTGTGGCGCAGCAACGCCGTGGGAAGCTGGACGCTGGCAGATGGCACCGTGGTGCCGGTAGACCCGACGATCAACGCCGGGACGGCGGCTTTGCAGTACTTCTTCTCCCGACTGTATGGCCGGGAGATCTGGCGACGCACCGTCACCGCGGAAGGGATATTTCAGGTTTACCAAAAGCTGTTTGGCTATCCTTTCGATTATGCCGTTGAACCGCTCTTGCCCGCCGATCTGGCGCAGCCGACCTTGCAGCTCCCCTTTGAAGCAGGGGTGCAATGGGCTTTCACCGGCGGGCCACATGGCGGTTGGGGGGATGGCTCGGCCTGGGCAGCGCTGGATTTTGCTCCCTATGGCGAACCGCTTGGTTGCGTGCAGAGCGACGCCTGGGTGACCGCCATGGCCGACGGCCTGGTGGTGCGCTCCGAAGACGGCGCGGTGGTGCAAGACCTGGACGGCGATGGCCGGGAAGGCACGGGATGGACGTTGTTTTACATGCATGTTGAAACCCGCGATCGCGCCTCCGTGGGAACGTACTTAAAGGCGGGAGACCGCCTCGGGCATCCCTCTTGCGAAGGAGGAATCTCCAACGGCACACACGTGCACATCGCCCGGCGTTACAATGGCGAGTGGATCCCTGCCGATCAAAATCTGCCCTTTGTGCTGGATGGCTGGGTCAGTCAGGGGATGGGCGCTGAGTATCAGGGCTTGCTGGTCCGCGGGGACCAGACGGTAGTGGCCGAGAATGGGTTTGTCCCCGAAAACGCCATCCAGCGATAATCGTAGAGCAGGAGTGAAGTTGTTTTATAAGAAGGCTTTTTTGGGGTTGACGCTGTTGCTGCTGGCGGGGTGTAACCTGCCGCGCTCTGGCACGCCCGTGTATATCCCGCCCTCAGATTACACCACCGCGGTTCCCCCGCTGACGGCGCTGGTTACCACCGCGGCGCAAGATGAACCTGCGGAGCTCGAGACCCCCGCGGAAGTGTTGACGGTGGAAGAAACGCCGCCGGTTCTGGCCACGCCAGAAGTACCAACATTGACCAGCGCGCCCACCCTGCCGTTGATCACCGCCACTGCACCACCAGGCGCGGCGAACAGCAGTGGCCCGCTGTTGTATTACACCCAGGCAGGCGATACGCTTCCTGCCCTGGCTGTGCGCTTCGGCGTTTCCCCGGAGGAAATTGATGCAACAGGCGCGCTGCCCGAACGCGGTTTTATCAACCCAAATCAGTTGCTCATTATCCCTCAGCGCTTCACCAATACAACTTCCTCAGTGCATCTCCTGCCAGATAGCGAACTGGTGTACGCTCTCTCTGCGGCGGGGTTCAATGTGGAGAGTTTTGTCTGGGAAGCAGGGGGGTACCTGCGCGGTTATAGTGAATACCTGGGGACAAATGGAGATACCTCCGGCGGCGAAATCGTGCGCGAGATCTCCCTGGATAACTCGATAAACCCGCGCCTGCTGCTGGCTTTGCTGGAATATCAGAGCGGTTGGGTGTATGGGCAACCGGATACTCTGGCGGAGGAGGACTATCCGCTGGGGAAAATTGATAGCCGCAAGAAAGGATTGCTGCAACAGCTTAAGTGGGCGGTCAACCAGCTTTCCATCGGTTATTATGGCTGGCGGGAGGGCCGCCTGAGCGAGATCACCTTCCGCGATGGGGTGGTGGCGCGCCTGGCTCCTGACCTCAACGCCGGAACGGTGGCGCTGCAATACTATTTTTCGCAGGTGTACGATAGCCAGGGGTGGCTGGCCGCTATGGATCCTGAGAATGGGTTCATGGCACTGTATTCGCAGATGTTCGGCGATCCCTGGACGCGCGCCCAGGTGGTTGAACCGTTGTTTC
>CAZZFZ010000040.1:0-20312 GCA_964653835.1 uncultured Anaerolineales bacterium | reverse complement strand
GCTATACCAACCTGCTGTGGGTGCTGTGGATGGCGGTCTTCCACCTGTTCCCTATCCCGGCTTCCAAGATCAGCCTGGCAATTCAAATCAGCGGGGCGCTATTCCTGGCGGGGAACCTGTACCTCGTCCACCAGATCACCGCCCGCCTCAGCGCAAACCGGCTGGTTCCGCTCATTGCCGTGGCGCTGACCGCCTTCTACACTCCGTTGAATAACTGGGGGCTGCAAGGTATGGAGGTTAGCCTGCTGGTGCTACTGTTAAGCGCGGCGGTGCTGGTCTGGTTACGCGATCAGGAAGTCGGGCGTTTCACCCCGCGCCCGTATTGGGTTCTGGCTTTCAGCACCCTGGTGCGAATTGACATGGCCGTGCCCTACCTGGTGATGCTGGGGTTTGCCTACCTCTTCCAGAGACAGCAGCGCAAACAACATCTCGCCTGGGGGGTGGGGCTGCTGATCGCCTTTCTGGGGGCGCAAACCCTCTTCCGGCTGGCCTACTACGGAGTCCCGCTGCCGAACACTTACTACCTCAAGGTCGGCGGGCTGCCCCTGGCCCTGACGCTCAAACGCGGCCTGCTGGTGCTCTACCACTTCGCCTGGGATATGAACTGGGCGCTGCTGGCCCTGCCCTTCGCGGTGCTGGCCTTCCGCCGCGACCGCCGCGCCCTGCTGCTGGCTTTGCTCTTTCTGGGGCAGATCGCCTATAGCGTCTACGTGGGCGGGGATGCCTGGGAGCACAAGGGCGGCGCCAACCGCTATATCGCCGTCGCCATCCCGATGTTTTTCATCTTCTTCGCCTGGGGATTGGCGCAGCTCTTTGAGGCGCTGCGTGACCTCCCCCCGGGGTGGTCGCTCCCCATCGCGCGGGGGAATCTGGCTCAAATCGGGCTGGCGGCTTTCTCCCTGGGGGCAATGCTCAACTTCAACTTCATCCAGCAAGACCCGGCCTCCCTGCGCCGCTGGCTGCTGCTTCAGCCGCCGATCTTCATCGAGGGCAATAAGGAAGATACCCGCATCGCGCTAGCGGTGCGCAAGATCACCACGCCAGATGCCCACATCGCAGTGGTCACTGCCGGGGCGATCCCTTATTTCTCCGAACGCCCGGCGATTGACCTGCTGGGGAAAAACGACGCCTACATCGCCCACCTGCCTGCCCATCGGCCAGACTCACTCGACGAGGTGCGCCCCGGCCACATGAAGTGGGATTACGATTACTCCATCGGGCAACTCAAGCCGGATATAATCGTGCAGCTCTGGGGTGATAAAGAAACCGCCTACGCCTACATCGAGCAGGATTACACAGTGATCGAAGTGGACGGGATGAAATTCTCCGCCCGCAGCGATTCGCCGTTCATTTTGTGGGATAAGACCAAGCAATAACCACAGTTCATCTTTGTGCCCTTTGTGGTTAAACACGCTCCCAGGTAAATAACCTGCCGGCGCGGGCAGATTCGTGCGCCGCCAACGCCAGCTCCAGGGCGCGGATTCCGTCTTCCAGCGTGCAGCGCGGGGTCTCCTCGCCGCGCGTCACCGCCAGGAAGTGACGCATCTGGGCGTGGAAGAGGTCGTTGCGCTCGAATCCGTCTGGGGGCAGGACCACCTCCCATGTGCTGGAATCCACCCGCCACAGGCGCGCCGCACCGTCGGCGTTATCCCAGCGGATCGTCCCCTGCGTCCCAATAATTTCAAGACGATGCGAGGGCGGCCGCTGATTGTAATCCAGATGCACCGTGCCCAGCGCGCCGCCCGCAAAGCGCAACCCGATCTCGGCGTTATCTTCCACTTCCAGCTCCAAATCGCTCTCCTGACCAATGAAAGCCCACAGGCCGGTGACCTCGCCCAGCAGCCAACGCAGGTAATCCAGCGGGTGGCAGAGGGTGAGGATCACCCCGCCGCCCAGATCTTTGCGGGCGCTGTACCCGCGGCGGTAATCCTCCCAGGGATGCCAGCCGGGGAGGTATTCACCCCAATGAGCGCGCACCGAAAGCGGGCGCCCGATGGCACCCTCCGCCAGCCAGGTTTTGACCTGCCGCAGGCCAGGATGATAGCGAAACTGAAAGCCAACCAGGACACGCCCGCCGCCATCAGCAATCGCATCCTGCAATTCGTCCAGCCGGGCCAGGCTGTGCGAAAGCGGCTTTTCCAGAAAGAGGTGACAACCCGCCCGCGCCGCGGGGATGGCGACATCCAGGTGCAGCGCGGTGGGGTTGGATACAATCACCGCTTCTGGGCGATGCGCCAGAGCAGCCTCGAGGGTGGTCTCCGCGGGATAAGCAACGATCTCGTCATCCGGCAGGGTGGAACGCCTGCTACGCAGGAAGACAAAATCTTCCTCGCCCAGGGCGCGCAGGTTGCGGAAATGACGACGTCCGATGGAGCCAAAACCGGCGATGAGTATTTTCACGTTACCCAACTACCGTCCTTCTCATACGCCCAGGCAATCAGCGTTTCGCCCGCGATCTCGGCGAACACACTCCGATCCCGCGCTGTGAACAGATTCCGCCACGAACCGGACTTCCCCTTTTGCAGCGGGCTGATCAGATCGCCCGCTTTTTGCCGCTGCCAGTCGCGGTCGGGGTTCCGGTCGAGTTCGGCTTCCAGCAGGTCGGGGAGTTCGGGCAGGCTGGTATCCACCCCGAGGAATTCCCACAGGCGGGTCATCTGCTCCCAGGAGGAAGCCAGCAGGTCTTCATAGCGCAGAGCGATGTATTGCTCGCCAAGCAGCTCGCGCCCCAGTCGATCGGTCTCAGTGACGTTGCGGACCCAATCCTCAGCGGCGCGGCGGATGGCTTTTTCGGTGAAGATGGAACGCTCGCCGCGCAGGAACGGTTCAGGGTCGCGCTCAAAGGCGGAGCGGATGGCCCAATCGGCTTTGGTGAGGTGCTGCGTGGCGTCAATGAAGGTCTGAAAGCGATGCGAGACAGCAGCATCGCGCCCATCGCGCACGATGAAGATCAGTTTGCCATCGGGGAAGATTTTGTGCATCCGGCGCACAGATTCGCCGTTCAGCAGGGCGTTGGGGCTTTTATCTCCCACCACCCGCGCTCCCAGCGGACGGGCCTCGCGCTCCATAACGAACTCGACCGCGGCGCGCAGCATCACCGGCGATAGATCGCCGCCGCGGTTCCAGCGGTTGCTACGGCGCGTCAGCCAGGCTTCGATCTCCGGGCTGTCCACCAGGGCTTCGAGGGTTGGCCTGCGGGTGAAGAAATGCCCCTGATAGTTGCAATGCACCGCCGGGTGCAGGCGGATCAAACGGGTGAGCAGCGTCGTCCCCGAGCGAGCGTGCCCAAAGATGAAGAATTTATCCAAGGGGAAGAACGCCTTGAACTCGGCCACATCTTCCGGCGTGATGGGGGGAATCGCCCCACGCGCGCCGGAAGAAAGCTGGCCGGTGAGAAGCACCTGTATTGTGCGTTTAAGGCGGTTTGTGATGCGGGTAATGATCATTTTCTAGTGAGTGGGGAATCAGGTGATTAGGTGATTAGGTGATTAGGTTATTGGGTAAATGGGCAACAAATTTCTTGTTACCTAATTCCCAGTCACCTTGTCACCCAGAGTCAACAGAAACGCCGCCATACGCCGGGCTGCATCGCCATCGGTGTAGGTGCACTCGCGGGCGATGAAGTCGGCGCGGGCCTGGGAATCGGCGCCAGGGTTTTCCAGGTAGTAATCCAACGCCTGGCGTAGCGATTTGGCGTCCAGTGCTTCGCGCCCGGCCCCGGACCGGCGGAAGCGCGCATGAGTTGGCCAGCCGCCGATCTGCGAGAGCGGCAGGGTGAACTTGCCCGGCCAGCCCTCGGGGGTATCCAGGCACAAACTGACGACCGGCGTGCCGTGGATGGAGGCTTCCACCACCATGGTGGAATACACCGTCACCATCACGTCCGAATAGGCCATCATCGAGGATTTCTCCGGCATATCTTCGCCAGAATAGTAACTCATGCCCCCCTCGCCGAGGGGAACCGGCTCGACGACGTGAACGTGCGGCAGCTCAGTAGCCAGCGCGCGGATGCGCTCCCGTTCAGCGGCAAAGCGGGGCGTCTCCATGAAATGCGTGGGGTGCAGGCGAATGAGCAACTGCGCCGGGTGTGCGAGGCGCTCCTCAGCCACAAGCCGCGCAAGGGTCTCCACGTTAGCCCAATTTGGCGAGAAGGAGACAAAGCTGCTGGCATAGGAAATCAGCTTGCGGGCCGGGTCGAGGTTGTGCATCTGGAAGTATTCTTCCCGCGGGATGAGCCACTCGCGGCGGAAATAGCCATCGTATGCCGGGACGCCGCCAACGTGGACGCGCTCCGGCGGCCAGTCCGCCCCATGAGTGAGTTCGGTCTTCTGAATCTCCGACCAGCATGAAATCCAATCCACCGGCGCGCCGGGGAGGCTGTAACTGCTGGTGTTATCCCAGCCGACGATCACCGCGGCGGTGGTCACACCGCGGGCGGCGGCCTCCCGCAACAGGTAGCGGTCATAGCGCCAGCCGGGGGTGCTGGCGACAACCAGATCGGGTCGGTACTTCTCAAACAGGTCGGCGTACAGGTTCGGGGTGAAGCGATTTTGGGCGCGCATCAGGGCGCGGCGCGCCAGGCGGCTGCGGCGCAGCACGCCTACCACCAAACGCATCAGCGGGAAGAGTTTTTTACGCCTGCCGTGCGCCTCGTCCTCGACCTGCCTGATAAAGCCATCCACCGCCTCCAGGTTGATGCAGTTCGACGCCCCGGCGCGGCGCAAGAAATGCAGCCACCACTGCAACGAGGGGGAAACGGTTTTCTCATAACGGCGCGCCTGCTCAAGGCGCAACCCTTCGATGGTCAGCCCGGGGCGGGCAAAACGCCCTTCGATGCCGGACTTCAGCGCCTCGTCGGTGAACAGGATCACCTCCGCGCCGTTCTCAATCAGCGTAGCAACCAGATCGCTTTGCAAAAAGTAGATCACCGCCAGGCCATGATCGGCGATGATGAAAATACGTTTCGGGGTCATTCGATTTTAAGACCTGTAGAGTTTTTCAAAAGTGAAATGATACAGCCCGCGCAGCAGCCTTTGCACCGGTCCAAACCGCCAGAACCCGCCGCGGCGCCTGCGCCTGACCTTTGAGGTTTTCACCGCCCCCACAGGGGCATCTGCTCCCAGGGTATTGCCCAGGTGCTGCACCCACCACTCCGGTGTGCACAGGCGCAGATAGCCCTTCTCGTTGAGGGCGATATCCAATAGACGCACCTCGCCCATCGGACGGCGCGAGGGAATCGGCAGCACGCTCTGCAACGCCGCTTTGGGGCTCACAAACTGGAAGTGCGCCGCGCCGATGTAATACCGTTTTTCGCCTGCCAGCAGGCAGAGCACATCGTTGGCTTCATAATGCGCGCGCGCTTTTGATTCCTCAGCCCCCAGGCTGCGGGCATGCCGCCAGTAATCCCCCCAGGGAAGGTAACGTCCGCGCTGCACCTGCACCCCAGGGGTGCGCTCCGCCCAGGCCACCGTCGCTGTGGAGAACTCATGCGGCGTCCACATCGGCATCCCCGTCACCATGCCAACCTGTGGAAAGGAGTCCAGCACTTCCAGGTGCGCGGCCAGCCAGCCGGGGTAGAAATATACATCGCTGTCGGCGTAGGCAATCACCTCGCCCGGCGCAGCGCCGAAGATGAAATTCCACGCCCCGGCTTTGCCAATATTACGCTCGGAGAGCACCAGGTACTGTATCCTGCCCTCATCGCGCGCCGCTGTCAGGAAATCCCGCACCTGCGGGCAACTGGCGTTGTCGAACACCAGCAGGTCGTAAGGTGTGCGAGTGTTCTCCCACAGGCTGTTCAGACATACCTTGAGTACATCCAGGCTCTCGGCGTAATAACCGCTCAACACGGGGATATAGGTGATGATCGCCACCGTAACCCGTTCCGGCTGGGCGACGGTTTTCAGCGATTTGGCAGGGTTTTGTCCAATGCGCATGATTTTTCACTACAAGGGCAACCACGCCCTGTGGGGAAACAGTTTTTGCGTCACGCGGCGGCGGAACATTCCCAAACGGCGCTTCAAGGTGACGGCGCGCTCCGGGCGTACTCGACGCTGAGAGGACATCGGCGTGGGCCGCGCCAGGGCGGTCAAATAGAGCGGCAGGATATCCGAGCGCGGCTGGCCGTGCTTTTTAAGCGCCAGCACCTGATAGCCCGCCTGCACCAGCGTCTCGCGCAGGGTGTGAGCGCTGAAACTGGCCAGATGGGCGACTTCAAAGCTATCGTGGCAATACAGGTTGGGAACTTCAATCAGCAGCCAGCCTTCAGGGGCGAGGTGATTTTCCCGCAAATCAGCCAGGTAGCCTGCGGGGTCAGGCAAATGCTCCAAAACGTGCGCCATGCTGACCAGATCAAAGGGCAGCTCGCCCGAGGCGCGCAACGCATCCAGATCAGCGTAGAGCGTCAACCCCTGGGCCTGGGCGTAACGGCGGTAGGCCTCCCCCGGCTCCACGCCGACCACCTGACAGCCCAGCCGCTCCGCGAAGCACCGCAACATCACGCCCGCCGATGCGCCAATGTCCAGATAGCGCTCCGGCGCAACGCCGTGCGCGGCCAGAAAAGCCAAAAGCGAATTGGCGCGCCCGTTCTGCACGGCAAGGTCTTTGGCGGTGGGACCTTCCGTGCCCTGATAAACCTGCCGGTACTCGCGAGCGTAGAAAGCGTCGAGTTCGTCCGCCGTCATGCGCGGCGACTGGTACACCAGCCCGCAACCCATGCAGAGACGATTGACCACCGACTGGCCGCGAAAGGAGCGAAGGTCAAACAAACGGCTGTTTTCAGACCCGCAAAGCGGACAGCGCTCAACGCTTTCGGGCATAGTCTCCTCGCTCGGTCTCCTGGGCGACCAGCTTGCGACGCAGCTTGCGCAACCGCTGAGTCAGCAGCCAGCGCGGCCCACGCTGACGCGGCGAGTAAACCAGCCGCTCCAAACGACGCACCAGCCGCGCCGGGGTACGCCGGGCGCGCACAACCCGCCCCCCGAGCAGCTCATGACTGGCATCCAGGGTCATATACATATTCTGCATCCCGCCGCCCAGCTGGGCGTTGATGCGCGTCTCTTTCAGGTCGTAGTGCATCCGACCGCCGGGCAGGTGGCTGTAATCATGATTCTGATGCACCACCATCAGGGCTTCACTGGCATCCACCACCGGCCACTTCTGCTTCAGAGCGTGGTAGATCATCCAGTTGTCCCACCCGGCGCGGCCAATGGCGAAATCAGGAATTTCGACGAAGACGGCGCGCGGGAAGATGAAATAATCGCTGCCCGCGGGTGGATGCTGTTTCCCCTGGGAGCGCACAATGGCCTGAAAATCACGTCCCCACCCCGCAGTGAACGGCAGCGCCTGACGGATATCCAAATCCCAGCGCCGGCCGACGATCAGAAATTTTTCCACCTGCGCGGCCACCGCGCGGGCGGTCTCGAGGAAATCGGGCATCAATAGAATATCGGCATTGACGTAGGCCAGCAATGGGCTGTCGCTGTGCTGCCGCGCCAGTGCGAAGATCGAGCTGACCAGCGGCGTGCCCCAGGCATTGCGCTTCACATCCGGTAGGTGCGACACGCCGAACTCAGCGGCCACTTCTGCCAGGCCGTCCTCTTCGCCGATGAGCAGTACTTTCACATCCTCGCCCAGGTGCAGCCAGGATTGAATAGCATTGCGCTGGATGACGTTAATATGCGGGTTGGTGAAGGGTTTGGGGGCGGTGAAGATGGTGAGGTGGTTCATCAGTTCACTGGTTCATTGATTGCATTCGTTCATTGGTTCAGTGGTTGGATTGGTTGCGGCGGTCTACATCCAAATGTGTTTTATGCTGCACTCCGGCGTTGATTTGCGCCAGTTGGGGCTGGCGCTCCATCAGAAGCAGAATATCCTGCCAGGTAAAGGCATCATCCGGGAAGGCGGCGGCGATCTGCCTGGCGAGTTCCAGATCCTCGGGGGTGTCCACCGTCCAGCGCAGATGACCGTAATCCGGTTGATGGTGCAGCAAAGCGATGCGAAAGCCGCGCGGGGTGACGACATCTGCGATACGCTTCCCATCTGGCTGGAGGGCATCTTTCGGGACATCCTCATAGAAATAGGGGGTGACGTGCTCGCGCTGATGCGGGGCGCGCGCCCGCTCCCAGACGTTTTCCAGCGCCGCGAAGGTAAAGACCTCAACATCCAGCCCGATGGGGTACGTCCGCCCCCAGGGTTGCGGCAGGCGGTTGGCAGCGAAATCATAGCCCCCGGCGCGCAATGTGTTAACAACATCGTCAATCAGAACCGGATCAATGAAGGGACAGTCGGCGGTGAGGCGCACCACAACATCGGCCTGAGCCTGACGCGCGGCCTGATAGTAACGATCCAGCACATCGTTCAGGCTGCCCCGGACACAATCATAGCCCTGCGCCTGGCAGAACGTCGCCACGGGGTCATCGCTGGGATCAGTGGTGGTGGCGACGATCACCTGGTCAGCGGTTTTGGCGCGGCGGGCGCGCTCCACAACCCAGGCCAGCATCGGACGGCCTGCGATCTCACGCAGCACTTTGCCCGGCAGGCGGGAGGAAGACATGCGCGCCTGGATGATGACGTTTTTATGGGTCAAGTGTTTAAGTGTCAAGTGCTTAAGTGTTAGGTGTCAACGAGGTGGTGCTTCGCTGGGCACAGGAAGGGCTTCCACAAAGCCTTTGAGGCGGAATTTCTCCACATACTCGCGCACGGTCCAGTAATCCAGACCGACTTCCTGCGCAATATCAAAAATAGAGTGCTGGCCCTCCATGCGCATCATGATTTTTTCCAGGGCGCGGTTGAGGGCAAAGTTCTCGCGCCAATCCACCCACAGGCCGTACCCGGAGAGGAACAACGGGCCGCGGAAGGTGCGCCGCGGGATGTAGTTGCTTGCATAGATGCGAATGATCTCCTCAACCACATCTGCCGCGCCCTGGAGCATGGGCTCGTGAATGATATCGGGATTATCATCGGTGGTGTGATATTCAGAATAAGGCCAGCGGTTGATCGAAATGCAGGGCACGTTGACCCCCGGCCCGTTGATGACGCGCTCATCATTGGGGGGGAAATCGGCAAAGTCGCGTTCGACATGCTCGTGCCTGCTCAACACCGCAGCGGCTACGCGGTCGAGCAAGTGATCGTGCTGTCGGGTGTGATGCCAGGCAAGCGGGCCTTCATTACCGGTCATCTCGATGAAGATCCCCCCCTTGAGCGCGGGGATCAGGTCTTCATGATGCGCCAGATAGGCGATTGTGCCAATGGTCTCCGGCCCAAACCAGAAACGGACGCGCATCGAACCCGGCGGGAGGGGATTGGCCGCCAGACGGTGGGCGACTTCCACCGCCGTGACCACGCCGGCGGCATCGTCATTGGCCTGCATGGGATGACAGAGGTGCGCGGAAATCAACATCTCCCCGGCCTGGGGAACAGGCCCACCCTCGGGGTCCAGGACCCCCACCCCCACATGAAAGCCGCCCGCACCGGGGTCGGTCAAAAACTCCGAGCGGATGACCGCCCGATAGCGGATATCCCGCGGGAGGTCATCAAACACATCTTTAGGCAGGCAGAACCCCCAATCACGCTGATAATACTTAAAAATCCAGGGGACCGCCCAGGGTCGCTCTTCGCTGTAATACAAATGCGGCTCCAGTTCATCCCAGGTGAGCAGGGCATCCACCGACAGCGAATAAGAGACAATGTGCAAGGGGTTATCGGCGAAATCCACAATGCGCCGGCCATCCTCGGTTTCCAGGTAGGCCTCGCACACCACGTAGCGCTCCGGGACGCGCCACGTCCACACCGGGTCGCCGGGGCGGTAAGTTTCCACCTTATAAGCGGCCGCGGCGGGCATGTGCTCGCCAACGATGCGCAGGGCCTCATCCATATCATCAGAGGCCAGCGTGCGGTGGAGGGGGTAGAGTTTTTCGAGGAGGGGCTTAAGCTGGGGCATGGGAGGTTAGTTCATTGGTTCATTGGGATGCATCTTGTTCTTCGTCAATGTAGTACAACAGATGAGGATCACGACGCATTTCACGGGCAGTGAATTCGTAGACCTCGTTGGCCTTCATCAGGCTGACTTTGGCATCGCCGATCTTGCGAACTTTGATAACACCTGCTTCTTCCAGCAACGCCCCCATCGGATCCACCATGGTTTGCACACCGCGGTCAATGTCGCGCACCAACATGGTGAAGGTGTCCTCATAGGTGCTGCCATTTTCATCCGTCACCAGACCGGTGAACTCTTTCATGTAGCGGTAATCCACGCCTTCCATCTCCTCGACATGATGGAAGAAGGTCATGCTGTCGTTGTAGCGCAGACCAATCACCATGATCTTGCCATCAAGCTGGCGCAGCTTGGCAAAGACTGAATTGGCCCCGTAGCTGCTCTTGTAGCGTTCACGCGTGAGGAAATCGGCATGCTTGCCGATGATGGCGAAGGAGTAGATCGGGTGGAAGACGCGCTTGCTGCGCGGGTCCTGACGCACCAGCTCGGTGAGGATGCCCATGTGGGAAGGCGTATTGCGCACATCCCAGGGTTTTCCCTTGCAAAAATCGAAGTTGAAAGTGGGCATAATCAGCGTGCCCTCCTCGCCGAGTACGTCCAGCAGGGCGCCAATCACCGTCTGCGGGCCGCCCTCCACACCGCCGAAGGATTTGTAGGAGGAATGCACCAGCAGGGTATCGCCGCTCTCCACACCCAGAATCTGGAATTCGCGTTTCAGATCATCAAGTGTAAGCATGGAGGCCTCCCGAGGAGTTCATCGGTTGCATTAGTTGCATTGGTTCAATGGTTATCGAGAGCGATAGTGTAAGCATCGAAGAGGCGAGGAAAGTTTTGTTCCCAATCAGCGCGAGATTCAGCCAGCCGGCGGGCGGCGCGGCGCATGGCGGGCAATTGCTCCCGGGTTTCCACGGCGCGCAGAATGCCGTCAGTCAGCGCGGCGACATCGCCATCGCGAAACAACCAGCCGATCTCGCCGGGCCGCGTCACCCACTCGCGGTTGCCGGGGATGTCCGTCAGCAGCACGGGCAGGCCGCAGGCCAGGGCTTCGAGCAGCGAGATCGAGGTGCCGTCGCTGTGCGAGGTGCTGATGTAAAGGTCAGCAGCGCGATAATAATCAGGAAGTTTGGCCTGCGGAACCTGGCCGGGGAAATGTACCCGATCTTCCACGCCGCCGTTTTTGAAGATGCGCCGGATGCTCGAAGCCAGCGGGCCATTGCCCAGCATTAGCAGGCGCAGTTCAGGGCGCCGACGGGCAGCGCGCACGAAGGCGCTCGCCAGATCTTCCACGCCGTAGATCGGCGCCCAGCCGCGGGTGGAGAGCAGCACAAAGGTATCTCTACCCCACCCCAAGCGTTCCCGCAATGACGAGGTTTCACCGGGAGGTAATGGCGTGTACTTGCGGATGTTCGCCCCCCAGGGGAAGGTCACAATGCGGTCAGGGGCCATGCCGTATTGCACCGCCAGGTCCCGGATGGTATCGCAATCGCCCACCAGGGCGTCGCTGCGCCTCAAGGTGAAGCGCGTGACCCATTCCCAGGCGCGCCCCCTGTGAACGTCCATCAATAAATCATAGCCCCAGGACATGGTCACCAGAGGGTGAAAGCCGGTCAGCGCGACCAGGAAAGCGGAACGCTGCACTGGGCCAGCCTGGATGATATCCGGCCTGAAGGCGCAAATGACTTTTTTCAGTCCGGCGACCAACCGCGGGCCATCCTGCCAGCGCGCCGGGGAACGTCCTCCCGCCCAGGGAATTTGTTCAATCTCCGAGGGCAAGGGACGATCTTCAAGCTGATGCGCCCCCCGTTCCAGCCGCAGATACCCCACCTGATGCTCCGTCTGCGCCAACGCGACGAGAAAGCGGTGGTCGTGGGGGGTGTAGTCACGAGAGAAGTAGAGGATGCGCATGGGGAATGTGCGAAGTGCGACGTGCGGGGTATTAGCGTTTCTGAAGAGACGTCTTGAAAGCACTGACCATCGCTTTGACTTTGTTGGCCTGCTCGTAGTGCTCCTGAAAAGTGTCTTCATCAATGTATCCTGCATCGAGAAGCACGTAAAGAAGCGATTGCACTTCGATGGCTGAACGGCGAGAATATCCTAAAAAACGTGCAAACTCAGCACTGGAATCGCAATCAAAGCCCTCAGCGATGTTGGTCATTGCCGAAACCGTGGCCCGTTGAATCTGGTCACGAAGTCCAAAATCCTTCGACAACGTGCCCTGCCGAGTGAGCACGTAAATCATCTTAACCAAAACTCTGGCTTCCTGCCATGCTCGGATATCCTCAAACCGTCTTATCGCCATCACGCGCCTCCTTGTACTCTCGCACATCACACGTGGCACAGCGCACATCGCACTCACCCGCCCACATTTTCCCAGCGCATCTCCATCCCGTAGGGCATATCTACCAGGGCTTTTTTGCCCACCAGTTGATCTAACTCCCAGGGCTGGATAGCGCCTTCGACATTGGGGCGCAGGGGTTCAACCATCTCGGCAGTGATGGTCTCGCCCGCCTTGATATCGCGCGCAGCGCGCAGGCAACGGCGCTGCAACCAGTAAGTCTCTTGCTCCGAACCGGTGACGAATTTATCGTACGAACCCAACGAGCGCTCCAGGGTGCGAACCTGCAAAACCATCTCCGCCCAGGCTTCGGGGTTCATGGCGAATTTGTGATCGGGGCCTTCACGGTCGTTGTCGTCGGTGAAATGGCGCTCGATGACACGTGCTCCCAGCGCCACCGCGCCGACGATCGGCGCCGGGCTGTGCATGTGATCCGAGAGCCCCAGCACCACATCGGGGAACATAGCGGCGTACGTTTTGAGCACGTTCAGGTTGAGGTGATCGTAGTTGCTGTCGGCAGCGGTGTAGTTGGTGTTGCACTGCATAAGTACCAGTTGATCGTTGTACGGCCGCACTGCCCGCATGGCGCGCACAACGTCGCTGATATCCGCCGCGCCGGTAGCCATCAACAGCGGCTTCCCCGTCTTCGCCATACGAACCAGCGCATCCGGCCAGGACATCAACCCCGAACCGGCCTTGTAGGCCGGAACGTAATCGTTGAGCATGTCAATGGCGTCATAATCGTAAGGCGATGAGAAGTAATGGATACCAACCTTGTCGCACTCTTCCTTGAGAATCGGCGTCCACTCAAAGGGGATGGAGGCGTCATCGTAAACTTCAAAGACGCTCTTCTTCCATTCAGCCTGATGGGAAAGCTGCCCGCCGAGCGACTTGAAGCCATAGTCCGAGACGATCTTTGGGGCGCGAAAATTCTGGAATTTAGCCGCATCCGCGCCAGCCTCCTTCGCCAGGCGGATGAGCAATTTGGCGCGCTCCAGATCGCCATCGTGGTTGGCAGCGATATCGGCGATGAAATATGTGGGGTGGTTGAGACCAATTTTTCGACCGGCAATCGTGATTTCGGGGGCGGGAATAAAATGTTCGGACATGGGAAACCTCCGGATGCGTAATCAGGTAACTGGTGATCAGATGATTGGGTGATGGGGAATGCAGAGGGTACTTCCCAATCCCCAATTACCCCGTTACCTAATCACCTAATTTCCTTAAGAGCTGTGGATAACCCTGTTGATAAAGTTGATAAAATCGCTCAATCCCTGTGGATATTGAGGGAGGAACTTCGCCCAGATGGTGGATAAGTTTGTCCACGTTCATCGTCAGGTTAGGGGAACGCATGGCGATCAGGCCAGCGGCAGAAACCGAGATCGGGGTAATCAGGCCAGCATCGAAGCCGAAAGCATCAGCAATTGCCACACCGAATTCGTATTTACTGATGCACTCAGAGCTAAATACATGATAAAGCCCCCGCAGGCCGCGCGCCAGCATCCGTAGAAAGATCTGAGCCATATCATTCACCAGCAAGGGGCAGAAGAACACATCGGTAAACCCTTTCACCGGTCGGCCCGCCTGCAAATTATAGAAGAAAAACTCCGCCAGGCTGCGTTTGCCCGAGGCGCTCCACCCAAACAGGTTGACGCGGGCGACGATCGCATCCGGGTTCGCTTCCAAAACCCGCTGCTCCCCCGCCAGTTTCGTGCGGGCATAGACGCTGAGCGGGTTCGGAGGGTCGTCTTCGCGATAGTCTCCCTTGCGCCCATCAAAGACCGCATCGGTGGAGACGTGCAACAGGCGCGCTCCGCCCCTGGCGACATGATGTGCCAGTTCGGCGGGAAGCTCGCTATTCAACGCCCAGGCCAGTTCTGGGTCTCGCTCACAGGCATCCACATCGGCCAGGGCTGCGCAGTGGATCACCCAGTCGGGTTGCGTCTCATCGAGCAGACGCTCCACCTCGCCTGATGTATGCAGGTCCGCCTGCAAAACTGTGAAGGCCTGTGTTTTTAGTTGGCGCCGATGCACCACGCCGAAGACGGTGTGCTGCCGGGCGGCCTCTAGGGCGACGTTGACGCCCAGAAGCCCGCTGGCGCCGGTAATAAGGAGGCGCATGATGCGTTTAGGACAACTTTCCCTGCGCGTAAGCCTCTTCAAAAGGTGCAATAATCTCTTTAATCTGTTCTACATTCAACCACTCGGTGTTCTCGGCACTGGAGTAGCGGAAGCCATCTTCAACGGGCTTGCCTTTCTCATGCCATGCGCCGCCGAACCAGAAGGCCTCCACCGGCTGGACGACGTACATATCCTCCAGTTCAACCGTGGAGCGGGACTCATCCCGCGAGATCAACATTTCATGCAGTTTCTCCCCAGGGCGAATGCCGATATACTTCAACTCCGCATCCGGGGCGATCGCCTTCGCCAGGTCCACCACCTTCATGCTGGGGATCTTCGGGACGAAGACCTCGCCGCCTTCCATGTGTTCGATGTTGCGGATCACAAAGCGCACACCCTGCTCAAGGGAGAGCCAGAAACGCGTCATGCGTTTGTCGGTGATCGTCAGCGCGCCATTTTCACGTTGACGCAGGAAGACGGGCACCACACTGCCGCGGCTGCCGACCACGTTGCCATAGCGCACGCAACTCAGGCGGGTGACGTATTGCTGGCCGGCATAAGCGTTGCTCTGCACCACCAGCTTTTCCGCAGCCAGTTTGGTCGCCCCGTAGAGGTTGACGGGGTTGACCGCCTTATCGGTGCTCAACGCCATCACCTTCTCCACGCCGCGATCCAGCGCGGCGTTGATCACGTTGCTCGTCCCCAAAATGTTGGTTTTGACAGCTTCCATGGGGTTATACTCACACGCCGGGACCTGTTTGAGCGCCGCGGCGTGAACGACGATATCCACCCCTTGCATGGCGCGCTTCATACGTTCTAGGTCGCGCACATCGCCGATGAAATAACGCAGGCTGGGATGATCGAACCCGGCTACGCGCATTTCGTGCTGTTTGAGTTCATCGCGGCTATACACAATCAGCTTGGCAGGGTGAAACTCCTCCAGCATGATGCGGATAAACGTCTTACCAAACGACCCGGTGCCGCCGGTCACCAACACAACTTTATCGTTCCAGTTCATACGTGCTCCTTACTTTTTGTAAATCACCACAAGGGGATATTGTCCATGTTCGCCCAGAAAATGGGGAAAACGCTCTTCCAGCCAGAACAAAACCCGCAGTAACCAGCGCCCGCCCGCGGCGCGATGGATAAAGGTTCGCAAATGCTTCACACTCACGCTGCGCCAGACGTAAATCTCAAACGGCATGCGCGGCTGCAATTGCGCCTTCAACCAGGCGGCGCCGTATTTACGCACAAAAGTGCTCTTGCGCTGCTCGGCATCTGGGTCTTGCCGCGGTTTGGCCGGGTGCGCCGGAGGCTGAATCCCAAACACGCGTCGCAGGATGCCCAGGAGCCGGTTCACCCATCGCATGGGACGGCGCAGCAGCTGGGGGATCAGCGCATCCCCCCAACCGTTGACCACAACCGCCTGCGATTCAGGAGCCAGCACGCGGTAAAGCTCCTCATAGGCGCTGATGTGCTCATCCATCGGCAAATGATGAATCGTGTGCAGCGAGACCACGCCATCGAACACATCAGGGGCAAACGGCAGATTGGCGATATCTGCCACCACACAGAGGGCATGATCCGCCCCCGCGCGCTGCTGCGCGTCCTTCAGCGCCACGTGAGAGATATCCGCGCAAACGCGAAAATCATACCCTTTGGAGTATTCCAGGTATTCCGGGTACTGAATCGGTCCGGAACCGGCATCCAGCAGATAACGCCCCTGGGGTTTGAGGTGCCGCGCCACCCGCAGATGACAGCGATGAATATACTCGCGCGCCACCGGGCGCAGGTCCTCATAGCGCGCGTTCTGATACACCCCCTCGCTGACCTGCTGCCAGCCAACCTGATCATAAAATTCGCGAACTTCTTGCTTAATTGTCATATCCACGGTTACATCACAGACCAATCCGACCACTCCGACTAACTCGACCAACGGATCGGCTCGCCCGTCAGATAGTCAAAGGTTTTTCCAAACTGCGCCATGCCCTCATCGGACAACACGGTGCTCAACGGCCAGCGCTCAATATCCTTGCCGAAGTACTGGACGTGCCAGGGGTACGGCTGAGGGTATTCAAAGAAGAAGCGATACGCGTACCGCCAGGCGGTCTCGACCTGGGGTTGCGTTGGCCGATGCCCCCGGGGGTCATCCAGCACCCGTTGGAGAATCTCAAAAAACGCATCCCATGAATCGGGGTCAAGGGTGAAGCCCTTGTCGCGGTAATGCGTCTTCCCGGTGACGATCACCGGCAGGCCGCTCATCGCCATTTCCATGCCCATAGTGGTGGTGAACACCAGTCCCACATCCGCCAGGGCGATCAAATCATAGGCGTTGATCTTCGCGTCCGCGGGCAACAGGCGAATATGATCGGGCAGTTCCGGGAACATCTGCCGCAGAATATCGTACACCGCCGGCCCCCAACCTATCAATTCGCCGGGGTGTGTCTTGACCACCAATTGTACATCGGAACGCGGGATAAAGAACTCGATCGTTCGTTTCAGCCACTCGGTCATGCTCTGGCTGAACAACTGCCGCCCGAGGGTCAGACTGTCGCCGAGGACGTTGGTGGGCAGAAAGACCACCGGACGAGAATCCAGCCCCAGTTCGCGGCGCGCTTCCTCACCCCCCTGGGCCGGGGTCCCCTGCCAGAGGCGGACGAAGGTCTCCCACAAACTGCCTTTCTGCCGGGCAGCGAAGAATTCTCGCACCCGCTGCCACTCCGCCTCGGTGAGCGGGATATCGCCGCGGGCTTCCCACAGCACGCGGGTATCCTGACGCATGACGTCGTCATTCTGCGCCAGCCACATGCGGTCGCTCTGTTCGCCAAACTCAAAGGTGCTGACCGGGATCTCTAGATAACGCGCCACGCGGTAGGTAATGCCAAATTCCAGGATACTGCCATTGGGGACAATGACCACATCGGGGCGGTCTTGCTGCATCCAGTACAACATGCGCCGGGCATGGACTTCGTCGCGCCCGAGGCGCAGGTGATACAACGCGCTGGTCGGGTCCACATCCTCGCGCAACAGGCTGTATTGGGAATCACGAAAAGCCGCCGCGGGCAACTGATCATGCAGTTCGACCGGGAGCACACGGGCCTGGGGCGCGTCCAGCAAGGAGACCACCTTTATCAGCGGCTCGGCCTGCCGAATCACGCCCTCCACGTAGAGGTTATGTCGGCGCAAATCAAAGCGATTAATCGGCTTCTTCCAATGCGCGTAAGGCAGATACGTCAGCGTGACCTCGTGGCCAAGCGCCGCCAGCGTCAGCCCCATCAGGATGCTGTGCTCCAACCAGTAACTCAACATCGAGAACATCAGCACGCGCTTTGGCTTTTTGGCGCGCACATTGGCCGCCTTCGCCTGCTCCACCCAGCGCGGCAAATGCTCGTTCAACCGATCCAGGCGATAGCCCCCCACCGGCGGTTCTCGCCGCTGGCTGAGCATCCAGTACAGCTCCGCTGTCAGGGGTAGATCACCCAGAATTTTCTTGGCAGTTTCTTTTGCACTCATAAGTCATTTCTAACCACAACGAACACAAAGGTACACAAAGCTTTTCCCTATTTTTTCTTTGACCGCCTTAATGTTCTTCGTGGTGATTAGGATTTCTCCTCGATACGCCATTGCAGGCGAGGCCGCACCAGCCCCAGGCGCGGCTCCGGCCACTGCTTTCCGGGCGCGCCTATACCATCTACCATAAAAGTCAGCGCGCGCTCATCCATGAAATATCGCTTGACGCGGAAGGCGCTGGCGTTCATCCCAACAGTGTAACGGCCTTCGTTGAGAAAATCGGCGGGGATGGTGCAAACGCTGATGAAGTGCCCCGCCGAGCGCACGCCGAATTTCTCGTACTGCTCCGGCTCGTCGGTATCAAAGCTGGTGAAGACATACTCGCCGCGGGCGCTCATCAAATAGATGCCAACCCGCAAGCCCTGGATGGGTTCATCGAGGATGTACTCAATCTCCAGTTGAATCGGCTCGGTGGAGCGCACCACGTCCACATTCGCGCCGCGGGCATCGCGCACCCGTAATGCCACCGGGCGGAATGGTGCAGCGTCGGGAGGGATTTCATCAACATCCCATTTGCGCTCACCGGCCTCGGCAAACCCCGAGACCATGTAAAAATCCACCGCCTCCGCCGTGGGAGCGCGGTAAACCACCCGGCCTTTATCAAGCACAATGGCCTCTTCGGTGAGGCGCAAAATGGCCGACATATCGTGGCTGACGAACAACACCGTGCGGCCTTCCTGCGCCACGTCGCTCATCTTGCCGATGCACTTGCGCTGAAACTCGGCATCGCCAACCGCCAGAACCTCATCCACGACGAGGATCTCCGGCTCCAGGTGCGCGGCGACGGCAAAAGCCAGCCGCAGGTACATGCCGCTGGAATAGCGCTTGACCGGCGTATCAATAAATTGCTCCACGCCGGAGAAATCCACAATCTCATCAAATTTGGCGTCAATCTCGGCCCGCTTCATGCCGAGGATCGCGCCGTTGAGGTAGATGTTCTCGCGCCCGGTTAACTCCGGGTGAAAGCCAGTGCCGACCTCCAGCAGCGAGCCAACGCGGCCGCGGATCTCCACCTCGCCCTCGGTCGGCTCGGTGACGCGCGAGAGGATCTTGAGCAGCGTGCTCTTCCCCGCGCCGTTGCGGCCGATCACTCCCAGCACAGAACCCTGTTCCACAGTAAAAGAGACGTTCCGCAGCGCCCAGATGGTATCCGCGGATTCAGCGCCGGAGGGAGCCAGCCCGCGGCGGATGCGCTGAATCGGCCACGTCACCGCGCCGACCAGCGATTCTCGCAGCGTGCGGTACTTCTGCGGCGCGACGCCGATGCGGTATTGCTTGCCGAGGTTTTCGACGCGGATAGCGAGGCTATCCGCTGACGGAGGACGGAGGACAGAAGACGGATACCTCATCTTTGAAGACTCTTCCTAAAGGCCTGTAGTTTTATGAATAACTGATGACCGCTCTCTCTAACAGGGCTTATCTCTTCGGATACAAAATAAACATGGCGCTCAATCAAATCCAGGCAGGCCACTGTTTCCAGATAAGAGCGAATGGCAAGCCCCAAAAATCGGCTCTGCTCGGCATCGCTTTGCCCCGTAGAGCCTTCAGTGATATTCAACACAATAGAAGTTGCAGCGCGCTCAAGTTGGGAGCGCAGATTATATTTCTCATCATCAGGCAATTTACGGCTCAGTTCATAAACCGCATCAACATAATCCAACGCCAGCTGATACACCCGCAACTTCTGAAACTTGTAAACCTCGGTCATCCGTCCTCTGTCTCCTGTCCTTAAACCATATCCGCAAACGTGCGTTCCATTCGGCGGAAGTAGAACAGGCCGCTGACGAAGACCACCAGCGCCACGGCGACCGAGATTCCCATGGTAGTAGGAGCGGAGGGGTCCAGCTCAATGCCCAGCAGCGCCCAGCGGAATCCCTGCACCACGCCAGCCATCGGGTTGAGGGCGTAAATCAGCTTCCAGGTCCCGGTAATGTACCCGGCGGAATACGCCACCGGGGTGAGGTACTTCCACATCTCGGTCAGGAAGGGCAACATGTAGCCGATATCCCGATAAAGCACGTTCAACGCCGAGAACCACAACCCCACCCCGAGGGCGGTGATCAGCGTAAGCAGCAGAAACAGCGGCAACGTCCAGATGGCCGGGGTGAGCTGAATTTTGTAGTACACCATCATGCCAATCAAAATCAGAAAAGCGATGAAAAAATCCACCAGGCCGCTCAGCACGGTGGAGATGGGAATCACCAACCGGGGAAAATAGATTTTGGTAATCATATTGCGGTTGGAGACCATCGAGCGCCCAGTGTCGCTCATAGCTTTAGAGAACAACTGCCA
>CAZZFZ010000039.1:0-20777 GCA_964653835.1 uncultured Anaerolineales bacterium | reverse complement strand
TACGCCGGCAAGCAGGTCTTTCTCGAAACCCTGCGCGCGCAGGGCGTGCGCCACCTGAGCAGGCGCCGGGGTGATCTGGGCTTCGCTGGGGCGGTCGTAAACACGCTCGTACTCACGCTGCGCCTGGGCGAGCTGGGCCGGCGCCACGGCCAGATCGGCCTGCGCCTGGGCGAGGTCCACCTTGCTGCCAGTGCCCTTGAGGGCGTTGAGCTGGCGCACGGCGGCATCGTATACCTGCTGCGCCTGCGCCAGGGCGGCCTGATAGTTGGCGCGCTCCAGGTCGTCTTCCGGGCGGCCTTCATAAGGAGCAAAAGCATCCTGCGCCTTTTCCAGCTTATCGCGCGCCAGAACCACCCGCGCCTCGGCCTCGTCAATATCCGCCTGGCCAGCAGAGGATTGCAAGTTGCGCAGGCGGCGTTCAGCCACGTCCACAGTCTGCTGCGCGTCGGCGATGGCCTGCAACGCCTGCGCCACACGCAGCTCGGAGTTGAGCAGATCATCCAGCGCCTGCTGGGCGTCTTCCACCGCCTGCATGGCCTGGGCGCGCTGCAAATCCGATTGCAGCAGGTCGTCCAGGGCGCGCTGGGCGCTGACCAGATCGGCCTGCGCCAGGATGATGTTCTGCGGCAGCGAGGTTTGCTCCAGCACGGCCAGCTCCATGCCCTGGCGCACTTCGTCGCCGACGGAGACCATCACGCGCTCCACCGTGCCGGAGGTCTTCCAGGTGAGCAGGGCGCTCTGATTGGCGCGCACGCGGCCGGTGGCGCCGATCGTGGCGACCAGCGTGCTCTTCTCCACCGGCGCGGTTTGCAGGCTTTCGAGCATCGCCTTGCGGGATTTATCCTGGCTGTACTTCCGCCAGCCGATCAGCCCGCCGACCAAAGCGGCCAGGATGACGAGGATGATTACGGTTCGTTTCATACCAAATTCACTCCTTAAGGTGACTCAACCACCAACCCCGGCATTTGCAACAAGGACTGAGGCGGGTTGAGCAAAATCACATCGCCGGGACGCAAATCGCCCGCGACGACCTGACTCTCCTGGTTTGAACTGATCCCCAGGGTGAGGGGAACCGCCCGGACGCGACCCAGGGGGGCCTCCCCGCCAAAGAGGCGCAGCAGCCATCCCAGGGGGCGCGGGCGCGCCGAACTCTCCGGGAGCAGGGGGGACTCCAAAACGTAGACCACCCTCTCCCCATTCAGCGAGCGCAACGCCTGGTTGGGGACCAGCAAGGCATCTTCCACGCGGCCGGTTTCGATCATCACCCCGGCGGTCATCCCCGGACGGATGTTTTCATCAGGGTCGGTCAACCGCAAGGCGACTTCATACGTCACCGCGCCGTTCTGCTCCACGCCCACCGGCGCGATGGCGATCACCTCGCCATGGTATTGACGGGCGATGACAGCGTCAAAGATGAAGCGCGCCGGCTGACCAACGGCCACCTGGGGGATATCTATCTCGGAAATCGCCGCGTCCACCAGCAACGCGGAAGTGTCGTCGAGGCGGAAAGCAGGCTGACCGGGCGAAACCTGATCGCCGGGCTGAGCGCTCACCCGCGTGATCGTCCCGGCGAAGGGCGCGGTGATGCGAGTGGTGTTGAGGGCCGCTTGCGCCGCGGCGACGCGCGCCTCGGCCGCAGCGATATCCTCTGCGGTGGGGCCATCCTTCAGCCGTTCCCACTCGCGGCGGGCGTCGTCCAGTTGCGCCTGCAAGACGGCGATCTCCGCCGGGCTGGGGCCGTCCATGATACGCTCCCACTCGCGCTGAGCGTCTTCCAGTCGCGCCTGGGCGGTAGCCAGCGCAGCGGTCGCCACGGCGACGTCCACCGGATCGGGCGGAGCGAGCAATTGATCGTAGCGGTTGAGCAAGTCGGCGTATCGCTGGCGCGCCTGCGCCAGTTGAAGCTGCAAGGCATTATAAAGCTGCTGATAGAGGCTGCGGCTTTCGAAAGGCAGGTAAAAGGCGCGATTGAGTTGCTTTTTCAGATCGGCCAGGTCGGCTTCCATGCTGGCGATGGCGTCTTCGGTGAGCAGGATGTTGGCGTGCACCTGGGCGATCGCCTGCTCGGAGGGCGGGCGGGTGAGAATATCGAGCTGGTGTTGGGCGTCCTCCATGTCCCGCTGCGCCTGGGCGATGGCCGCCAGCACCTGCGCCTGCTGCATTTCCGGGTGCAGGGCTTCCTCCAGCGCTTTTTCGGCATCTTCAACCGCTTTGCGCGCTTGCGCCTGCTGCGTCTGAGAGCGAAGCAAATCCTCGAGGGCCTTTTGCGCCTCCACCAGGTCGGCGCGCGCCAGGATGACGGTCGGCGGCAGGGAACGATCATCCAGGGTAGCCAGCAGATCACCGGCTGCCACGCGGTCGCCCGCCTCAACCAACACCTTCGCCACCTCGCCGGAGGTCTCCCAGTTCAGCACGGCCGATTGCGCCGAGCGCACCACGCCATCGGCCTCCACGCCGGTGACCAGCGGGCCGCGCCTCAACGTGACGGTAGCCAGGTCGGCCAGGGCCGCGCGTCGGGCGCGGCGCGCCGCACCCATCAACACCCCGCCGATCACCAAGAACAACAGCAAAATGGCCGCGATCCACAGCCGTGTTTTCCGCTTCTGAGTAGACTTCATGCTTCCTCGTTCAGCGTCTGCTCCATGGCCGTCAGGGCACGGTCGAAAAGCGCCAGGAACTGCTCTTGTTCCTCCGGTTGCAGGCCGGAGAGAAAGCGGCGCATCACGTCCATCTGATAGGCGCGCATCTGCTCCACCAACGCCGCCCCTTTGTCGGTGAGGTAGAGCGGCTTGGCGCGGCGATCTTGCGGATCCTGGCGCGCTTCCAGCCAGCCCTCCCGTCGCAGGCGACGCACGCCCACGCTAACGGTGGGGGGGCGCACCCTCATTTCATCGGCCAGTTCCAACACGCCGCAACCGGGGGCGCGATCCACCCAGAGGAGGATTCCCAGCAGGGCGGGAGGCAGTTCGCAATCGGGCGGCGTGCGCCGCATCAAACGCAGGGCGAAGAGGCGGCGGAGCAATTCACGGAGTCGGGTTTCGTTCATGGCACTTTGTTAGTTATCCTAACTAATTTCCGGATTATACCCGGTCTCACCGGCGCGTCAAGGCTGGCGGATTAATGACCGCGGACAGCAGACCGCGGACGACCGACCGCGGTCTGCTGTCCGCTTCCTCGTGCTTCTTGGTGCCCTTGTAGTGTTTCCCAAAAGGTGACATCCGGAAGGAAAACTGATGACATCTGAAACTAACCCAAACCACGCATCTTCATTAATATTTGGAGCATCTTGGTCGGATTGATAAAACTTGCGGTGTGGCAAGTCTGCTGTCCGCGCCTCGCGGGCAGGCCGCGGCTGAAATCCACGCTCAAAAGAGGAGACCTTCGCTATGGCCCAAGCGATCCCCAGTGAATTCCTGGCGCTCGACCGCAGAATGCGGGTTGTCGCCCCATTCCAGGACGTCCCCCTGCGCGACCCACAGGAGCGCGTGTGCGATTTTAACGATGTGGTCATCCCCCTGGACGCCGACCGCGCCAAACTGGAAGCCTCGCGCTGCATCCATTGCCCCGACCCGGCGGGTTGCGTGGTTGCCTGCCCCACCGATAACGACATCCCCTCGGCGATGTGGCTGATCGAGCAAGGGCGTTTCCTGGAAGCGGCGGAACTTTATCGCCAGACCAGCTCCCTGCCGGAGATCTGCGCCCGCGTGTGCCCACACGAGCAACTGTGCCAGGGTTCTTGCGTGCTGAACAAGCAAGGTGAGCCTGTGCTGACCGGCATCCTGGAGGCCTTCGTCACCGATTATCAGCGCGAAACCGTGGGCGTGAGCGTGCCGGTGGGCGAACCGACCGGCCACAAGGTCGCCATCATCGGCGCCGGGCCAGCGGGGCTGGGTTGCGCCGATCAACTGGTGCAAAGAGGCCACTCGGTGACCATCTTCGAGAGCAAACCTGCCGCCGGAGGACTGCTGACCTACGGCATCCCCAACTTCAAACTATCCAAAGATGTGGTCTTCAAACGCATCAGCGACCTGGAAGCCGCCGGGGTGGAGTTTGTCTTCAACACCTACATCGGCAAAGACAAGACGATTGACGACCTGTTCGCCGAGGGGTACGAGGCCGTCTTCATCGGCGTGGGTTCGCAGGTAGATGCACCCCTCAAGGCCGAGGGGGTAGACCTGCCCGGCGTCTACCAGGCCACCGAATTCCTCATCCGCGCCAACGTCCGCCCCGAGCTGCTGCCGGAGGACATGCGCGAGCCGCTGGACATCGGCGATAAAGTGGTCGTGATCGGCGGCGGCGACACCGCATCCGACGCGCTGCGCTCGGCCCTGCGCCTGGGGGCCAAACAGGTTACCTGCCTCTACCGGCGCACCGAAAAAGAGATGCCCGGCGGGCGCAAAGACCGCAAACTGGCGCGCGAAGAGGGCGCCTCCTATCAGTTCCTCACCCAGCCAATCCGCTTCATCGCCGGCGAGGATGGTCGCCTGGCGGCGGTGGAGTGCCTGCGCATGGAACTGGGAGAACCCGATGAATCCGGCCGCCGCCGCCCCGTGCCGATCGAAGGCTCCAACTTCATCGTCGAGGCCGATACCGCCGTGCTGGCGCTGGGCTACTGGCCGGACGAGACCATCGGCAAGACCACACCAGACCTGGAAACCTACAACTGGGGGTTGATCGTCACCGATCCGGAGACCGGCGCCACCTCCCGCCCCGGCGTGTATGCCGGCGGCGACGCCGCCACCGGCCCCGATCTGGTGGTCACCGCCATGGTGGCCGGGCGCAAGGCGGCCTGGGCGATTGACGAGTACTTGCGCCAGAAGGAAAAATAACCCCCGGCCAACCGGCGTGCAGACTTCCGAGGTCTTGGAGACTTCGGAAGTTTTTTATTCTGCGGTACAATCAGGCCCAACGCTCATGGACGCAACCCCCGCTTACCTGTTCGCCGGAAAGCTGACCCGCGACTTCTACATCACCGCCAACGACCGCCCGGTCCTTGACGTCCCAGGCGGCAACCTGCTCTACGCCGCCGTGGGGCTGAAGATCTGGGAGGCTGCGCCACCGGGGCTGATCGCCCGCGTGGGCGAGGATTTTCCCCAAACCTGGCTCGACGACCTGAACCGCAGGGGGTTCGATACCCGCGGCGTGCGCGTGCTCCCCGATGCACTGGATCTGCGCGATTTTTACGTCTTCCGCGATCCGCTCACCCCCCAGCGCGATGACCCGGTGGCCCACTTCGCCCGTCTGGGTGCGCCGTTCCCCAAAACCCTGCTGGGGTATCGCCCCCCCACCGAGACGCCAATGGACAGCCGCACCGCCCTCTGCCCGATCTCCATCCGCCAGAATGACCTCCCCCGTGAGTACGAGGACGCCGCCGCGGCGCACCTCTGCCCACTGGATTTCATGACCCACAGTCTGCTCCCGGCCGTGCTGCGCCAGCATGGGGTCACCACCGTGACGGTTGACCCCGCGCCGGGATACATGAACCCCACCTTCTTCAACGACCTCCCCAGCCTGCTCCCCGGCCTGACTGCCTTCATCCCCGCCGAGGAGGATTTGCGCGCCCTCTTCGAGCGGCAGAGCGAGGATCTCTGGGAGATGGCCGAAGCGCTGGCGGGCTACGGCTGCGGTATCATCGTGATTAAACGCGGGGAGCGCGGCCAGTTGCTGTACGACGCCGGGGCGAAAGCGCGCTGGGAGATCCCCGCCTACCCGGGGCGGATGGCGAATCCAACCGGCGCCGGGGATGCCTTCTGCGGCGGTTTCCTCGTCGGCTATCGGCAGACGTTTGACCCCCTGGAAGCCGTGCTGTACGGCAACATCTCAGCTTCGCTGGTTTGCGAGGGCGAAGGAGCGTTCTACGCCCTGGATGCCACGACCGGCCTGGCCGAGGCGCGGCGCGAGGCGCTGCGCGCCATGGCGCGCAAGGTCTAATCTTCCCGGCTGCGCAGGTGGGGGAACAAAATCACTTCCCGAATGCTGTGCTGATCGGTGAGCAACATGGTCAGGCGATCCACGCCCATGCCAAAGCCGCCGTTGGGGGGCATGCCATAACGCATGGCGCGCAGGTAGTCCTCGTCCATCGGGTGGCGCTCCTCGTCATCGGCATCATAATCCCGCCCCATTTCGAGAAAACGCGCCTCCTGATCCAGTGGATCGTTCAGCTCGGTGAAAGCATTGCACAGTTCCATACCGCCGATGAATCCCTCAAACCGCTCCACCGTTTGCGGGTCGCCAGGGATGGATTTCGCCAGCGGGGAGATATCGCGCGGGTAATTGTAGAGGAAAGTGGGCTGGATCAGGTTTGGCTCCAGGTATGTGCTGATGAGGGCGTCAATCAGCTTGCCGCGCGGCGCGCCGGGTTTGGGTTCCATGCCTTTGGCCTGCATCGCCGCCGCCAGGCTCTCCGCGGTGGGGTGTTGCTGAATGTCAATGCCGGTGACCTCCAGCAGGCCCTGGCGCAGCTCAATCCGCTTCCAGGGCGGATCGAGGCTGATCTCGTGTCCCTGATAGGAGAAGGTACGCTTCCCCAGGACGCGGTCGGCCACAAACGCCAGCATCTCCTCGGTCAACGTCATCACCTGCTCGTAATCAGCGTAAGCCCAGTAGAACTCCAGCTGGGTGAATTCCGGGTTGTGCTTGAACGAAACCCCCTCGTTGCGGAAGTCGCGCCCGATTTCGTACACTTTCTCCAAGCCGCCCACCAGCAGGCGCTTGAGGTAAAGCTCAAAGGAAATGCGCAGGTAGAGATCTTGCTTGAGCTGGTTGTGATGAGTGATGAAAGGCTGCGCCGCGGCGCCGCCGTAAATCGGCTGCAGGATGGGGGTCTCGACCTCAAGAAAGCCGTGTTCATCCATAAAGTCGCGCAGGGCGCGCACGATAGCGGCGCGTCTGCGGAAAATGGCGCGCACCTCGGGGTTGACCGCAAGGTCGGCGTAACGCTGACGGAAGCGGGTCTCCGGATCGCTCAGCGTGGCGTGCGAGACCACCTCGCCGTCCACCACCTCGTCTTTGGCGGCGGGCAGCGGCGTGATCGCCTTCGCCAGCATGCGGAAGTCCTCCACCCACAGGGTGACCTCGCCAGCGCGCGTGCGGAACATCCGACCGCTGGCCTGGACGAAATCACCCAGGTCAAAATCGCGATTGAAGAACTGCACCTGCTCCAGGCCGATATCGTTGGCGCGGAAGAACAACTGCACACGCCCCTCGCCGTCTTCGATGTGGGCGAAGGTGATCTTCCCCATCGGGCGCACAGCGCGCAACCGCCCCGCCAGGGTGACCCGCACCTCGGCCTCGCCGCCCTGTTCTTCCACTGCTTCAAACGCCTGAAGGGCCTCGCGGCTGGTGTGGGTGCGCTCGGCGCGGGTGGGGTAAGGCTCAATGCCGCGCTGACGTAGCGATTCCAGTTTTTCTAGCCGAACTTTCTCCAACGAGCTGTATTCTCTCGCCATGATTACTGCTCCTGCTTAAAAAAAGCCCCGCGCCGTGTTGCTCGCGCGGGGCTGAATGGGTCAAGCCCCAGGTTCACTCCACCTTAACGATTTTCACGGTAAACGACCCGTTCGGCGCTTCCACGGTCACCACGTCGCCCTTCTTGTGGTTGAGCAACGCTCTGCCCAAAGGCGACTCATTTGAAATCCGCCCGTTGGCCGGGTCGGCCTCCACCGCGCCGACGATGGTATAGCTCTCGGGCTTCGTGCCGTTCTCCTGGATAGTTACCGTGGTGCCGATCTGCACCATGTCCTTGGGCTGATTCTCACTGATCAGCTTGGCGTTTGCCAGAAGCAACTCAAGCTCCTGAATGCGCCCTTCGACAAAAGCCTGTTCGTTGCGCGCCGCATCGCATTCCGCGTCCGCGTCCACACCCGCATCGCCATCTTCGAGCGCTTCACGCAAACGTTCGGCCACTTCCTGGCGGCGGGTTGTGCGTAGATATTCCAGTTCCGCCTGGAGTTTCTCGTAACCTTCTTTGGTCAGGTATGTTGGTGTCATCATACTATCCTCCGCCCCCCGCATTCTATACCGCCTGGGATGCGTGGTTATAAAATAAGCAGCATTTCGGGGGCGCTGAAATGCCGCTCTCGTCAGCAGGGATAAAAAAAGGACGCACCTCCCTGCGCCGCGGCGAAATTCTAGCACAAGTTTATCCGCATGGCAAGACTTTTCTTAGAACTTTTGTTCCAGAAAAAACCGCGACTCCATCTACGGTTTCCTGTAAAGCGTAGCCCCGCCGAGTTGCGCGGAATACGTGCGGACGGCGGCGCGCATCTCGTCCAGGCTATCCCAAAATGTGCTGATCTGCGAGCGATGGGCAGCGACCGCCTCTTCCCACGCCTGGACGGCCTCCTGAGAAAGCGGAAACACCTGGGGAACAAGCGGATCGGGGGAAAAATCCGTCTGCCACAGAATGTAAGGGTAATCGGCATAATACCACCGCGGGGCTTTTAGCCTCTCAGCGGCGGCGCGCGTCAGGCGGTGATCCACATGCCCGCCCAAGGCGAGGGGGACCACCAGCCGGGCCTGGGGCGGAAGTTGACGCTCCAGGGCCTGCGCCAGGCTCTCCACAAGCGCGATCTCCCTCGGGTCCAGTTCGCCGAAAACATCCCCCGCCTGTGGGTAGAACCAGTTCCCCTCCCCATCCCGGCGGTAGATGCAATCGGGGATGGCGAAATGATGATGCGCCGCGCCCATTCGTTCGCAGGCGGCGATGTCTTCCTCCCGGCGGACGGCGACAGCGTCCCTGCCGGTTTCCCAGCGGGCATGTAAACTTTCGGCAAAAGGCGAGAACGGCCCCGGCGGGGGATCCCCCGCGCAGATCGTCCACACCTGCACGGCGTCACCGCGCTGCGCCTGCTCCCATAGCAGCCCGCCCGCTGAGAGCGCCACGTCATCCAAATGTGGTGATAAATATACCCATTCCATAGCTTGTCTCAAACCCTCCCGCAGGCTCAAACTCCGTGGAGAGAAAATCTACTGGCCCGGTAACCTGCGGGAGATCCCATCACTTGCTTGACAGAACATGCCATCTTATTTATGATAGAAATAATCCAAATTTCAGGCGGGGGAAACGCCCCTGCCAGACTACCTACATCAAGACATGGAGGTCTTTCATGTATAAACTAATCAAGGCTCTGGATGCCAAATTCGGCTTTGAGCAAGCCAGCGCCCACTGCGATGTGCCCTGCGGCATTTACGACCCTATTGTAGCGCAAATCAGCGCCCTGACCGTCGTCCGAATGATGGATTTAATGGCTGCCCTGGAGGGCGAAGGCGTGGCGTTCAACAACAGCATGTCGCGCTACATCGCCGTCAAGGAAGAACACGCCGAACAGGCCAAACACGAGATCCGCGTGATCTGGGGTGATTTCATCAAAGCCGATCACCTAGCGCAATATCCTGAGCTGACCGAGTTGGTACACAAGATCATGCAATTAGGCTCCAAGGCCCGCCAGACTGCGGATCGCGAGGTGGGCGTGGCGTTTGTGGAAGCCATCAACCAGTTCGCCGAGGTCTTCTGGGCGATCAAAGGCGTAAAGACCAAGAAAGCCAAGGCGCCCTACGCACCCGCGCTGGAGATGGTCTACCCCGACCTGTAAATCACAGGCTCCAAAGCAAGTATAATCGAGTGAGCAGAGGAAATGCTCTCTGCTCACTCTTCTTGTTAACCCGAGTTCAGGTAAAACAAAAGGATTTCACCACTGCAAAAGCAGTCTCGCGAAGCCATGCTGAAGATCATCCGCGTGCATGGGGAGAGCCTCTCCCCTGAGTTCCAACCCGGCGATTACGTGCTGCTGAGGACGGGGAAGCGCGCCGTACGCGCCATCCAAGCGGGCGACGTGATCGTCTTCCGCCAGGCCGCCTACGGAACAATGATCAAGCGCGTGCAGCAGATCGAACCCGAGAGCGGCTGGTTGCACGTGCGCGGCACGCACCCCGCCAGCGTGGATAGCGCCCGATTCGGCCCCATCCCCCCGGAGGAAGTCATCGGCAAGGTGATCGGCCACATCCGCCGCCCGCGCAAGGTGACAGATCAGCCCTGAGGGGCCTGGTTTTGCAGGTATTCCCGCATGGCTACCGCGGCTTTGGCGCCATCCCCCACGGCGACGGCCACCTGCGCCAGGTTGTTGGCACGGACATCCCCCGCGGCGAAGATCCCCGGCACCGAGGTGCGCATGTGCTCATCGGTGAGGACATACCCGCTGGCGTCCAGTTCCACCAGCCCGCGAACAAAATCGGTATCGGGCTGATAGCCAACATAGATAAACACCGCCGCCGCGGGGATCTCTTCCACCTCGCCCGTCTCGCGGTCCCGAATCACAACCGCGGAAACGGAAGCATCCCCTTTGATCTCCACCGCCTCGTGCGAAAGCCGGCAAACCGTTTTAGGGTTGCCCTGCACCCGCTCCTGCAGCACCTTCTCAGCGATGGAGCGATCCAGATACTCCACAAAGGTCACTTTGCGGGCGTACTGCAAGAGAATCTCGGCCTCCTGCAGGCCGGAGTTGCCGCACCCGATCACGACGACATCCTGATCTTTATAGAGCGGGCCGTCACAGGTGGCGCAATACGAAACCCCGCGCGGGTATAACTCGGCTTCACCGGGGATGCCCAGTTTCCTGGGACGGCTGCCGGTAGCCAGCAAAACCGCTCGCCCGCGGTACACCTTGCCGCCCTCGGTATAGACTTCAAAAATGTCCGCGGCGTCCTTCTCGATGCGCGAGACGCCGTCGAATTCGGCCAGTTGGGCGCCAAACCGTTCGGCTTGTTGTTGAAAACGCTCCATTAACTCTGAGCCGTCAATCCCCTGAGGGAATCCGGGGAAGTTCTCGATTTTGTGCGTCGAGGCGGCCAGGCCACCGCTGGCTTCCTTTTCCAGGATCAGCGTTTTCCAGCCATCGCGAGCGGTATAAATCCCCGCCGTGAAACCGGCCGCGCCCGCGCCGACGATAATCACGTCAAACAATTGTTGGTCATCAATCTTCTGCTCGCTACCGATATTGAGGTTAAACATCGTTCACGCTCCTGTTAGGTTTCATATCATCCGCTTTACAAACAGACACCGCAAGCGAGGCAGACAGCTTGCGGTGCAAAATTCAGGGGCGGGCGGGAGGCGTCACTCCTCAGAGGGGACGTACTCTCCCTGAGCGACCAGTTGACGCTCACCATCCCCTTGATCCTCGTAGATGAAGTAGTGCAAGGCAATCGGCATGACCTGCGACAACATGGCCTGCGCAGGGCAGTAACGCACCGCCGAGAGCTCAATCGCGCGCACCACCGCCGCTTCGCTCACTTCGCGCCCGGTGACGTGATACTCAACCGCCGCGCGGGTGAAGACCTTGGGGTGTTGCTCAGCCCGATCTGTGTGCACGCTGACCTCGAAATCCGTCACTTCCTGCCGCTTCTTTTGCAGGATCGAAATCACGTCCATGGCGGTACACCCCGCCAGGCTGAGGGCCATCAACTCGATGGGGCGAAAACCGTCGTTATCGCCGCCCACCTTGGGAGAGGCCCCTAGAGGGACCTCGAAACCGGTATCGGCGGTGCCGGTGAAACTCATCCGACCGCGCCAGGTCACTTTTGCATCCATCGTGCTCTCCTTACTCCTGAAACAACGGTGCGACGTACTCCTCCAGCACATCGTAACGGATCGCGCCCGTCCAGGCCAGGCGCACCTGCCCCTGAGGGTCAATCACATAGGAGCTGGGCAGGCTGTTGGTGCGGAACGCCTGCAGGGCCTGTTCGCCGGGATCCAGCCACATGGGGAAGGAAACGCCAACCTGCTGGATGAACGTCTCCACCTGATCGGCGGAATCGCCAGCGCTGATGCCGATGAGCACGAAATTCTCATCCCGATGGGCCTGATAGAACGCCTCCAGCTCCGGCATCTCGGCCCGGCAGGGCGGGCACCAGGTCGCCCAGTTGTTCACCAGCACATACTGCCCGCGGAGATCGGTCAGGGTGACGGGGTTGCCTTGCAAATCGGTGAGCGCCAGCGAGGGCGCGGGGAAATCCATCTCCGCGGGGATCGCCGAAGGGAGATTCCCCAGCCCCGATGTCCCCTGCTCATCCCCCGGCCGTAAGCGGGTCGAGAACACTACGGCTAGGGCAATCAAAATCAAACCTGCCCCTGCAACCATCAAGGGGACAGCAGACCGTTTCACCTGTTGCTTTTTCTTTGCCATAACGTTCTCATTATTAGTGATGTATCCGGCGCAGATCGCTTTCCAGTTCGCCGCGCAGGTAAGCCTGAACAGCATCGGCGGCCTGGCCGCCAGCGAGCACCACTTCCAGGCCAGCTTCCTGAGCGCGCCGGTAGGCCGGTTGCCCCATGCCGCCACAGATTAACACCTGGCAATCCTGGATCGCCGAGATCATTTGAGCGCCGAGGCCGTGTCCGCCGTGTCCTGCATCTCCATGATGGTGATGAGGATGCTGCGTATGATGTGGCTTCTCACGCAGCTCATCCGCGACCACAACCCCATCCTCGACCTGATAAACCCGAACCCAGGGGGCCATCCCAAAATGGCTGCTGATCCGCTCGCCATCTTCCTGCGTAACGACCGCAATTTTTCTACTCATCTTAGTTCAACCCCAGCAAACGGTCAATCTTCGGGCGATCGAAACCGATCACAATCTTGCCACCGATGTCAATCACCGGCACACCTTGTTGCCCGCTGCGCCGCACCATATCGCGCGCCGCGGCGGGGTCGCGGGAAACATCCACATCTTTAAAAGGCACGCCGCGCTCGCGCAGATAGCGCTTGGCCTTCTTGCAAAAGGTGCATGTCGGCGTGGTGAACATAATCACACGAGGGTATTTTTGCTTGTTCGCTGTCTTTGCCATACTCCAGTCACTCCTCTCTTCCGAGTTTGAATGATCGCAATAGAATCCTTCCAGGGGCAATGGCTCCCTTTCAGGAAGCCACCACCCGCTGAATCTCGGCCAGCAAATGATCTTCCGGCACTGCGCCAACAACGCGGCCCGCCCCGTGGTTGATCGAGGTATCCGGCACGCCGCTGACGCCAAACTGTCTGGTCAGTTCAGGGAATTCGGAGGTCTCCACCATCTCGGCCTGAACCAGATCGCTTTCCATCGCCATTTGATGCGCGAGCAACACGGCTCGCGGGCAATACGGTCAGGTAGGGGTGACGAACACCTGCAAGTGAACCGGTTCAGATAGTTTGCTCAGGAAGTCACGCGTGGCCTGGCTCAGACCTGAAACACGGCTGGAAACGCGCAGCAGATCATGGATAAGCGAGCTGAATTCATGCCCCGAGGGGATGCCGGCATACCGAATGCCGTAATCTTTGATCTCCGCGCCGTTTTTCGCCGCGAGCACTAACGTAGGGGCTTTGTCCACATGATACTCCGCCGCGATCTCAGCATCGTCGTCAAGGTCATACGAACGCAGCGAGAGCTTATCGCTCAGCTCAACTACCTCACGAACCAGCTTCTGCGTGTCCTCGCAGTAGAGGCAATCCTCCGCGCGGCCAAAGAACAACACTTCCACCGGCTCTTTGAGGTCCGCAAAGACCTGACGAACCTGCTCTTTGATCTCACTATTCAACAGTTCAGCCATACACTAACTCCTCAGTTTTTCTTATACGGATTAAGGTTGCCAGGCGTCTGGCTGCGACGTGCGCCGTGATCTTCCGCTTTGAGCCTGGCAATCCAATCATTGGATGCAATCACAGCCAGAAAGTTACATAATCTGAATGCGGAAGCTCGGAACCAAGGTTAAAAACAGAACAGCGACGGATACTCATCCACATCCGCCGCTGTATCGTTTCTTCCATCAGGCAGGCCAGTTAATCCAGATAGTCCTCCAGCCTCAAACGATGGAACAATCGCGCCCGCACATCCGCGGGGACCTCCGGCTCGGTAATCGTCTCCCGGTAAAGCTCAATCGTCTTTTTGAGCGTGTCAATCACAACGCGACAATCCTCGCAATCCGTAAGGTGACGTTCCAGCTCGCGACACAACGCCTCGCTCAACTCGCCATCCACATATGCGGAGAGCGAATCTAATAAATGATGGCAGGATTCAGAAGGCGACATGATCCAATCCTCTTTGGCTAGGAGGCCTCCGGCAAGCGCTCTTTGAAGTACACCGTCAGGGCCTCGCGCAGGGCCAGCCGGGCGCGGTGCAGACGGGTCTTCACCGCTGCCTCGCTGATCTCCAACACCTGCGCGGTCTCGCGCACCGAAAGCCCCTCCAGTTCCCGCAGCACAAACACCGCTTTCAACGCTTCGGGCAACGCCTCAATACTGCGATCCAGATGACGGCGAGCCTCCTCAGACATCAATTCACTCTCCGGCAGGCAGCACCAATCCACAATTTGCAGTGGCAGGCCATCATCATCGGGATCGTTTCCACCAGGAGAATCAACAGACACCATCGGTGGGCGCTTCTTGCGCAGTAACATCAAGGCCTCGTTTGTGGCGATACGATACAACCACGTAGACAGCCTGGAACGCCCGTCAAAACGGGGCAGGGCATTATACGCCTTGATAAACGTCTCCTGCAAAATATCCTCCGCGTCCTGCGGATTCTGCAGGATGCGGTTCGCCAACCGATAGATCATCCCCGAATAGGCATCTACCAGACGGGCAAACTCCACCGGATCGCCGCGACGCAAGGCTTCCAGCGAGAAATCTTCGCCGGATGATGAAAATTGACTCTTTCGAGGGTTAGATGCGCCCTGTGGCACTTTGGTTACCGACATTAGGCCCCATTGTAACATGCCGCGACTCGCCAGAGTCCATATGTGAACAGCATCACAATATATTGTGAAACCTATCACTTTATGCATTATAAAAAATACGGTATCCTATACTCGCAAGCCAATCCATGGACACAAGGAGAGTACTATGAATGAAGTAAGCTTTGATGCACTCCTCCCTGCCGAGATGGCGCGTCGCGCCGAGCAGATCGGCGTGCGCAAAACCCAACTCCCGGCGCTAAACATGTTCGCCCTGGCTTTGCTGGCGGGCGCGTTCATCGCCCTGGGGGCAGTCTTCGCCACCACAGTAGCCGCCGGGACCAGCGATGAAATCCCCTTCGGAATCACCAAATTGCTGGTCGGCCTCGTCTTCTCTCTGGGGCTGATCCTGGTCATCGTTGGCGGCGCGGAGCTTTTCACCGGCAATAACCTGATCATCATGGCCTGGGCCAGCCGAAAAGTCAGCACGCGCGCCCTGCTGCGCAACTGGGGGATCGTTTACCTGGGCAACTTTGTCGGCGCGGTGGGCACGGCGGTGCTGATTTTCCTCAGCAGGCAATACACCTTCGGAGGTGGGAGCGTCGGGCTTACCGCCCTGAACATCGCCAACGGCAAAGTGGGGCTGGGGTTCGTGCAGGCCATCATGCTTGGCATCCTGTGCAACGCGCTGGTTTGCCTAGCCGTGTGGTTGACTCTGGGCGCCCGCAGCACCGCGGACAAAATCGCAGCCATCATCTTCCCCATCACAGCCTTCGTCGCTGCTGGTTTCGAGCACAGCGTCGCCAACATGTATTTCATCCCCATTGGCCTGCTCATAAAACAGTTTGACCCCGTGTTCATTCAAACCCTGGGGGCAGAACTCCCCAATCTGACGTGGAGCGCCTTCGTGCTCAAAAACCTGCTCCCCGTCACTATCGGCAACATTATCGGCGGCTCCCTGTTCGTCGCCGCGATTTACTGGATCATCTTCCTGCGCCAGGCGGAACAATAGGCGAAAGGATGCCCTCCGCACTCAGCCGCTGCACGAGGCTGATATAATTTCAGCCAGGCTCATCTCCCCTGGGCCGTGCAGAAAGCCGGAGGGCATCTGTGATTCTTGCCAACCAAAATGCCAACCTGCTGGCGACGCGCCTTATATCGCTGCGCCGTCAATTGCAGGGTTTACAACCAGAGCGCGTCGCGCTGCAAACCGGCTCGCTCTGGCTGCCGCGCCAGCCCCAACACGGCGAGTTCCAGCTGGAGTTGTGGGGGCGGACGGTGCGCCTGCTGTTCCCCGAACTCACCGCCTTGGAGGCCTCTGGCAGCCAACCGCTCGACCCGGCCGAAGAGTTTATTTTGTTAAGCTACTTCCACACCTGCGACGGCACGCCGCAGGCCGGGCGCTGGGATCTCTTTCCCGCCGCCCCGGAAAGCGGGTTGGACGAAGCTGCCTTTCAACGTTACACCGGGCAGGAGCTGCAAAACGCTTTCGGGAACGACGGCGAAAGTTTCCAGCGGTCGGCTGAACGGGCGGGCGGGCGGCGGGAGTTCTTCGGCAACCTGGCCTACGCCTTTCAGGCGCTACCGCGCCTGACGTTGCTGGCCGTGTGCTGGCTGGGGAGCGAAGAGACGCCGGCATCCTATCGCCTGCTCTTCGACGCCGCGGCGCATCGCCAGCTTTCCCCCGAAGCCTGCGCCCTCCTCGGGCGTCAGCTCACCCAACGGCTGATTCACTTTCACAACCTGCACGCCGCGGAGGCAGGCTCAACTTCAGGAGATTTTTAATGGTCCCAACCAACACACAATCCGGCGCACTGGAAACCGCCACCCTGGGCGGCGGCTGTTTCTGGTGCCTGGAGCCGATTTTCGCCGCGCTGCGCGGGGTGGAGCAGGTGATGGTGGGCTACTCCGGCGGCGCAGCCGCGGCCACTTACGAGGAAGTCTGCCGCGGCACAACCGGCCACGCCGAAGTAGTGCAGATCACTTTTGACCCCGCGGTGATCAGCTACGCCGACCTGCTGCACATCTTCTTCACCATTCACGATCCCACCACGCTCAACCGTCAGGGCGCGGACGTAGGCACGCAGTATCGCTCGGTGATCTTCTATCACTCCGAGGCGCAACGCCAGACCGCCGGGGAGGTAATGCGCGCCATCGAGGCAGAAAACATCTGGCCCAACCCGCTGGTGACGGAGCTTGCCCCTTTCAAAGCGTTTTACCCCGCTGAGGCGTACCATCAAGGCTACTTCGTCCGCAACCCCGATCAGGGATACTGCCGGGTGGTCATCGCCCCTAAGGTAGCCAAATTCCGCCAAAAATATGCCCAACGGTTAAAAACGTAAAGGAACGCAAATTTAGGATAACAACGGTGGACATATTTCAACGCAGAGAGCGCGGAGGCCGCGGAGAAAAAGTAAAGAAAATCTCGGCGTTCTCTGCATGCTCGGCGGTGAACGTTGTTCACAGCGCTTTATCCCAAACTCAGGTTATATTAACGTAAGTTCGGGACAAGCGATCCATGAGACACGCACCCTTCGATACGCGCCTTGCGGCGCTACTCAGAATGCGTTCTTCTGTGAAAAGATCAGCGTCCTGAGTAGCACGGAGCGTTGGCGAAGTGCGTATCGAAAGGCGCTGAACACGTCCATAGGGTTTTGTTCCTAAACCCGAACTCAGGTTATAGCAAGGAGGCATCAGGTGAAAGCTATCGCCGATATCGCCATCGTCCCCATCGGCGTGGGCGTGTCGCTCTCTCGCTATGTAGCCGCCTGTGAACAGGTGCTGCAAGAGGCTGGCCTTAACCCACAACTGCACGCAAACGGCACCAACGTGGAAGGAGATTGGGACACCATCTTTGAAGCCCTGAAACGCTGCCACCAGGTCGTCCATGAAATGGGCGCGCCGCGCATCAGCACCACCATCCGGGTGGGCACGCGCGTGGACCGCGCCCAAAGCATGGATGAGAAAATCGCCAGCGTGAAAGCGCATCTGGGAAAGGAATCCCTCGCATGAACGCAACCGCCCGCCGCGAGGCGATTCAACAGGCCCAATTCTACCTGGCACAAAAACCCGTCTACCTCGACACCGAGACCACCGGCACCGGTCCAAATGCTGAGATCGTTGAGATCAGCATCGTGGATCACGACGGCAGCACGCTGCTGGACACGCTGGTACGGCCGCGCGGCCCGATCGAAGCCGAGGCGCAGCGCGTCCACGGCATCACCGCCGCCATGCTGAGCGACGCGCCGCCGTGGGAGGAAATCTGGCCGCAGGTGGAGGCCGTGCTGCGCGGGCGCTATGTGGGCATCTACAACCTGGATTTCGACCTGCGGATGATGCAGCAATCGCATCAGCGCGCCTGGCTGAAGTGGCGACAGCCGCAGGCGAACTTCTTCTGCATTATGAAACTCTACGCTCGCTTCTACGGGCAGTGGAACCCCAAACGCCGCTCCTACCGCTGGCAAAGCCTGGACAACGCCCGCGTCCAATGCAGGCTGGCGCTGCCCAACAGTCACCGCGCCCTGGCCGATACGCAACTCACCCGCGCCGTGCTGCACTTCATCGCCCAGGCGGGATGAGGGTTTTGCGGTTATAATTTCCCCTCCAACCAGAAACACCCGAAAGGACGCCCCTATGCAAACCTGGAAACAGCCCCCCGCCATGGAAATTGACCCCGAAAAAACCTACCGCGCCACCATCGAGACGCCGCGGGGGGAGATCGTGCTCGAACTCTATCCCCAACACGCCCCCAAAACCGTCAACAACTTCGTCTTCCTCTCCCGCCAGGGCTTCTACAACGGCGTGACCTTCCACCGCGTGATCAAAGATTTCGTCATCCAGGGCGGCGACCCCACAGGGACCGGGCGCGGCGGCCCCGGCTACAAATTCGAGGATGAGACTACCGGCAACCCCCTCACCCACGAGACCGGCGTGATCTCGATGGCCAACGCCGGGCCGAACACCAACGGCAGCCAGTTCTTCATCACCCACGCCCCACAACCCCACCTGAACGGGAAACACACGGTTTTTGGCAAAGTGGTGGACGGCATGGATGTGGTATACGCCATCCGCCAGGGGGATGCTATGACTCGCGTGGTAATTTCCGAAGCTTGATCTCTATTTCCTCACAAGGAAAAAACCGCATGGCCTTCATCAAAAACCGCGGGGATGCTCGCGCCTGGCAAAAGAAATACAACGCCCAGGCCCCGCGCCCTGGCGACCTGGCTCCGGACTTCGAACTGCGCGACACCAACGGTGAAAACCCGGTGCGTCTCTCCGATTTCCGCGGCAAAAAGCCGGTGGCTCTGGTCTTCGGCAGCTTCACCTGACCGCCGTTCGTCAAGGGGACGGTCAGTCTCCACGACCTGTATCGCCAGTACCACGAGCAGGTACACTTTCTAACTATCTACATCCGCGAGGCGCACCCCGTGGATGGCTGGTGGTTGGGCGGCGGGCTTATCGGCCTGGCGATGAAACTGGGCCGGTTGAAGGCGGCCACCCATGTATACGACCCCCAGACCATCGAGGAGCGGCGGGCGGTCGCCGGGCAGTGCGAGGAGGCGCTCAAATACGGCATCCATATGTATGTGGACGAGATGGACGACGCCGTCAACAAAGCATACGCGGCCTGGCCCACTCGTCTCTATCTGATCGGGCTGGATGGGCGCGTGGTCTACGCCTCTGGCCTGGGCCCATACGATTTTCACCCCGCAAAACTGGGCAAAGCCATCGAAAACTATCTGGCCCAATTGGAGCGCGGCTGAAGTCAGCTAAACCACTTCCGGAACGTTTTCCACCAACGCCTCAATATCTTCCAGAATCTCGTCGGTCAACAAGGAAACCGCATCAGCCGCGCCCAGGTTTTCAAACAACTGATCCAGGTTGGTTGCGCCGATAATCACGCTGCTGACCTCTTTACGCCGTAACGCCCAGGCGATGGCCAGTTGCGCCGGCGTGATGCCCAAATCCGCAGCGATCAATTCCAGTTCTCCCACAACCCCCAGCCATTCGGGCGTCAGGTAATTACGCACCCAGGCGCCGCTCTCCAGCGCGGCGCGACTGCCTTTGGGGACACCTTCATTATATTTTCCCGTCAGGATGCCGAACGCCAGCGGGCTGTATGTGGTCAGGCCGATGCCCAGTTCGCGCGCCAGCGGCGCGATCTCCGCTTCCACGCGCTGTCGGTGAAGCAGGTTATACTGCGGCTGCTCCACCACCGGCGGGATCAGGTTATATTGCCGCGCCGCGGATACAGCCCGGGCAATCTGCGCCGCCGACCACTCCGAAGTGCCCCAGTATAGAATCTTCCCCTGCTGGATGAGCATGTTCATGGTGAACACCACTTCCTCAATCGGAGTATCGGGGTCGTAACGGTGGCAGAAGTAGATATCCAGGTAGTCGGTATCTAAGCGGCGCAGGGAAGCACGAATCGACTCGCTGATGTGCTTGCGCGACAGGCCGCGGCCATTCGGGCCGGGCATGGTTGGCCAGAACACTTTGCTCGAAATCACCAGCGCCTCGCGAGGCAGGTCTTTGATCGCCTTACCCATGATGACTTCAGCCTGCCCGTCGCCGTTCGCATCGGCATTATCAAAGTAGTTAATCCCCTGATCGTAGGCTGCGCGGATCAGCTCGCGCGCGGCGCGTTCATCCAGCTGATTACCAAACGTCACCCAGGCCCCCAATGAAATTTCACTCACCTTCAAGCCAGAACGTCCTAAACGACGATAATGCATGCTCGCTCCTTCAACGCAGATTTTTCTTATCTCGATTGTACACAACTCCAGGGCGAGATTCAACCATCCTTGATCTCAACCTGAGCTGATGTTATCATCAAGCACAACAGCCATGGCAGCATTCAACCCCTCCCGCACTCGATTACGCGCCATCTTGATCGCCCTCACCCTGGCGACGCTGCCGTTTTACTGCGCCGGATTCGCCGTCCTGCGCATCGCCAATCGCCCCACCCCCACCCCCACCCCCCCCCCCCCCCACCCCCCCACCGCCCCCCCCCCCACCCCCCCGCCCCCCCCCCCCCCCCCCCCCCCCCCCCACCCCCCCCCCCCCCCCCCCCCCCCC
>CAZZFZ010000038.1:11563-21138 GCA_964653835.1 uncultured Anaerolineales bacterium | reverse complement strand
CTCCCCCCCGCGGGAAGAGACGTAGGGAGCGGAAAACGCGAACGTGCACGCGGCCCTGAACGCCGGCAGCCCGGGGCGCGGGGATCGCCGACGTGAAAGGCGCGCGGCGGGGGGTTAACGGCCCGGGCGGGCGCAACATCAAACCGATGGGGCGCATCCTGATTGCCGCCGGCGCGTTCGACGTGCTCGCGGCGGAAAAACTGGATCACGCCGGCCCGCGCCCGCCAGCCCCGGAGCGCAGCGTGACCGCCGAATACGGCGAGTACCTGGTCAACACCCGCGACTGCCGTCTGTGCCACGGCCCGACTCTTTCCGGCGCGCAGCCCCCGGAGCCAGGCGCACCCTTTGCCCCCAACCTGACTCCCGGCGGCGAACTGGCCGAGTGGAGCGCAGCGGATTTCATCAACACCATCCGCACCGGCGTCAGCCCCCACGGGCACGAACTCGATCCGCACATGCCCTGGAAGGACTACGCCAACCTGAACGACGACGACCTGACGGCCATCTTCCTTTACCTGCAATCCCTTCCCGTTGTGGAAGCAACGACGGAGTAACTAAAACTCTCTGGGAGATTAAATCAGGGAATGGATGCCATGACCCAGTTATTTTCTTTACTGCCAATTTTTATCGCCGTGATCGCAGCATTCACGCCATTGCTCCCCGCTTTCATCCCTTCCCTGGGTTTGATGCCGCTTTACCGCATGCGGCGCATCCGCGCGATACTGCTTGTTGTGGCCTGGGCCGGGGCAATCGCCGCCTGGGTCAACGAGCCAGTGTCCTATATCGCCATCCCCTTCGTCTTCATCTTCTCCATACCTGCCATCGTCTTGGAACCACAACGGATATTCGTCGCTTTGGACGACCCAAAACACGTTCCGGCGTCACAGGCGGGCCTTCAGGACGAGGCCCTAGTGCTTGGGTATGAAGATGAGGGACACGCTACAGCCTGGCCCTTTGCGACGCTCGTTCCCCGCCATTTGATCAACGACCGGTTCGGAGAGGCGCCCGTGTTAGTCGCATATTGAGCAGCCTGCAACAGTGGGATCGTGTATTCCGCCAAAGTGAACGGCCAGCGCTTGATATTCCAGGTGGCAGGCGTGCATCGCCGCAACCTGATTATCCGGGATCGGCAAACCGGCACGCTGTGGCAACACGCCACGGGCGAAGCGCTGCTGGGGCCGCTCAAAGGGGCTCGACTCCAGCCGCTGGGCGGCGAGCTAACCCGATGGTCGAAATGGCAAGAAATGAACCCTCACACAACCCTGGCGGTGGAGGTCATTCCTGAACACGGCCGCTTTCCCGGGCTTATTCCTCGTGATCGCTTGAAGCATCTCCTGGAGGCTTTCACGACGAGGCACGCAGCATCTGGCTTTGTAACCGATCGTCGTTTGCCCATGCACGAAGAAATTGTCGGGGTAAGTCTGGATGGGGTGGATCGAGCCTATCCTCTGGCTGTGCTTCGACATCAGGGCGTCATCCACGACCGCATCGGCGGGCACAGGATCGCCATCCTCTATGACGTCGACGCCGACCATGTGGTGGCTTTCCGCTGCCCCGAAAGCGAAAACCTCCCGTTGACCGCGACCAACGGCGCGTTGGCTTCCCCGGATGGGACGATTCGTTGGACGTGGGCGGGCGACCCGCTGACGGCCAGCACGCCCCCTTTACAGAAATTGCAGATCGAACGCCAGTGGTGGCTGGGTTGGGCCGAGTTTCATCCCACAACCGACATCTGGTCAGCACTCGCTTATCCGGTAAGACAGATGAAAAGAGGACACAGATGAACGCAACCGACGGTCACGGAGTGTTCAAAGTCATCCGTGTTGTTCCGTGGGAATCCACGTCCCACCTCACCGCGCATCCTCCATTTTCTATACACACATTCTATACACATAAGGAGATACAACCATGATGAACCGAGTTCGACTTTCGCTCATTCTCTTCAGTGGACTGGGGCTGATCCTGGCCGCGTGTAGTGCGCTGCCTGCCCCTTCGACCTCAACGGGCGCCGGCGTGTTCGCCACCTATGGGACCTTCGACCGTTTGCCCGCTGCCGAGGAAGAGGCCCTGGCCCAGGGCTGGATCGATACGGGCGAATGCGTTCCCCAAATGGGACGCCATTTCATCAAGATGGCCGGCGATCAACCCGGCCCTCTGGTGCTGTTGTTCAATCCTGCTGGTGACCTGATAGGCGTCGAGTTGGAAAGCCTGAGCGAGCAGCCCGCTCCTCCCTGGGAGCACCTGGAGCAAGGTCACCCGGGCATGGAATTCGAGCACTGGACCATCCACTTCTGGTTCAGCGACCCTGCCGATGCTTGCACAGCGTAGCCGGTGCTTATTGTTTACACGCAGGCTCATGTATTGACCTCAATCGACGGAGTCTCTGTGGAGGCCAACCGCATTCCCGATGTTTTCTGGGAATGGACCGCGGCCCTCTACACTCACACCGACACGTTTGTCCACGATGCCGATCTCATCAAGTCCGCCGTTCCCCTATGGGGGAAGAAGGCCGAATTGACCATGACCCCCGAGGTCCTGGCCCAGATTGAGCCCCCTACGGCTTTCTACTGGGGCGCGGCGGATACTTTCCTTCCTGAACGCAGGAAAACCGAGAGCAGATTGAAACCAAAGGAGACGCCAACATGACCATCTTACGCCTGATTCACATTCTTTCCGCCATCTTCTGGGTGGGCAGCACGCTGTTCATCACCCTCTTCCTCGAGCCGACCGTCGAGGCGCTGGGGCCGGAGGGCGGCAAATTCATGCAGAAACTGACCGGCGGGCGACTCAGCCCGGCGATGGGCGTCGCTGGTTTGCTGACCATCCTGACCGGCCTGTGGATGTACGCCTCGGTTTCGGGCGGCTTCGACCCGGCGGTCATGTTCTCCACCCGCCTGCCGCTCACCCTGGGCGCGCTGGCCGGAATCATTTCCCTGGTGGTGGGTTTGCTGGTGCAGGGACGCACCGCCGGGGAACTCAAAGCCCTGGGGAAGAAAATCGCCGCCCAGGGCGGGCCGCCCACCCCCGAACAGGCTTCCCAAATCGCTGCTCTGCAGAACGCCCTACAACGGGGCGGCCGCCTGAACGCCATCTTGATGGTTCTGGCCGTGATCGGCATGGTATCTGGAGGCGTAGGATAATCCCATGACGAACCACACCCGCAGCCAACGTTACCGCGCTGCCGAAGCGCGATACTGGGGACGATACAGCCTCCAGCCCGAGGAAATCTACCTGCACCTTGAGCCTTTTGGCGTCAAAGTGCGCGTGTAAATCGTTGGGCAGGGGGAGCCGGTGCTCTTCGTGCATGGCGGCCCCAATGCCGGCAGCACGTGGGCGCCCCTGGCGGCCGAGATGCAGGATTTCCGTTGCCTGCTGCTCGACCGCACCGGCTGCGACCTGAGCGAAGCGGTGGACATCACCCGCTACAACCTGCGCGCCTTCGGCGCCGACCTGCTCGCCGCCGTGCTGGACGGCCTGGAGATTGAAGAGGCCGCAGTCGTCGCCAGTTCTTTCGGCGGCGCGCTGGCCCTCTTCTTCGCCGCCGCGCACCCGCAGCGCGTGACCCGGATGGTGCAGCAGGGCTGCCCGGCTTTCCTCCAGGGGATGTGCGTGCCCATGTTCATGCGCATGTTGTCCATCGGCCCCCTGGGGCGCTGGATCGCCCGCCAGAAAGCCACGGCCAAACAATCCCGCGACATCATGCGTCAGATCGGCCACGCGAAGAGCATTGATCAGGGACGCCTCGATGATATGGTGGAGTGGTACGTCCACCTGATGAACGACACTGACACCATGCAGAACGAAGTCCAGGGCATCCAGCATGAAGTCAGTTGGCGTGGCATCCGGCGGGGCTTTGCCTATGGCGATGATCTTCTGAAGCGCATCCCGACCCCGACCCTGTTCCTGTGGGGCGAGGCCGACCCCTTCGGCGATCTAGAGATGGCCCGGCGCGCCGCCGCATCTATGCCAGACGCCACGCTGGTGACGTTCCCGCATCAGGGGCATCTGCCCTGGCTGGACGACCCGCAGACCCACGCCCGCCACGTGCGCGAGTTCCTCATTTAGTACAACTTCTGGGAGGAGTTGAACGTCTGGTGGAGACGAAGGAGACAGATGAGCAAACCCCACGCCTTCCTGAGCGCTACGGAGCACGGCGTTCTGCGCGCCGAACGCACGCCGGACGGGAGATGGACGGTCACCCGCCGCGCGCAGGGACACTGCGTCACCTGCCTGGCCGCTTCGACTTCGCTCCGCGCGCGCGCGGCCCCCGCCACTCCCGAAAGGGTGTACGCCGGGACGCGCGACGGGGTGCTGCGCTCGGACGACGGCGGCGCGACCTGGCAGCCTTGCGGCATGAGCGGGCAGATCATCAAATCGCTGGCCGTCAGCCCGCATCCTTCGACAGGCTCAGGACAGGTGACAGACGTGATCTTTGCCGGCTCGAAACCGGCCACGCTGTTCCGCTCCGATGACGGCGGCGCGAGCTGGCGCGAGCTGACGGGCTTCCGCCGCATCCCCAACCGCTGGTGGTGGTTCTCCCCCGCCGACCCACCCGACCGCCGCCCCTACGTCTTCGCCATCGCCCCCTCGCCCACTGAGCCGGAGGTGGTACTGGCCGGGGTGGAGTTTGGCGCGGTGGTGCGCAGTGAAGACGGCGGCGAGACCTGGTCGCGGCATATCCGCGGCGCGCTGCGCGACTGCCACTCGCTCAAGTTTCACGCCGTCAACGGCGATTGGGTTTATGAAGCGGGTGGCTCAGGCGGTGGGGCCAGCTTCAGCCGCGACGGGGGGCGCACCTTCCAAAAGGCCGGGCGCGGCCTGGCGAAACACTACGGCATCGTTTGCGCGGCCGACCCCGAAAAACCCGAAATCTGGTACGTGTGCGTCGGGCGCAGCCCGTTCAACGCCTTTGGCGAGAACCCGGAAGTCTACCTGTATCGCTCAACGGGCGGCGCGGGCTGGCAACCCATCGGCTGGGGGCCGCACCCCCTGCGCGAGACCCCCACCGCACTGATCACCCTCCCCGGCGCGCCCGGTCACCTGTACGCCGGGCTGACGAACGGCGACGTGTGGCACAGCGCGGATTACGGCGACACCTGGGAGAAGATGCCTTTCAACCTGGGCGGCATCTGGTTCTCGCTGCTCATCCTGCCGGGATAAGAGACTACCCGAAAAATGTTTTTACATCGAACACAAGTAGGACAACTGCTGGCAGTTGTCCTACAGATTTCTCTTCCGCAAGAGGAAAGGCGAAACATGACGAAACGCAAGCGCATCCTTTTGTCCCTCCTGGCTGTTGCGGTGCTGGCCGGCGTCCTCATCGGAGGCACGGCCTGGCTTGAGAAGCGCCAGCGCAAGGTGCAATACCAGGCCCGACGTGAAATGGAAACCCAACTGGAGGCCGTGTGCGCCGGCGAGAGCGTGCCAGGGGCTGCGCCATACAGCCAGACTCCCGGGCTGCACCGCGTCCTGTACGTCAAACAAACGCCGGTGGGACATCGCGCCAATTTTTTCAGTTACCGCACACCCGCCCCCTGGGAGCCGGAAACCCTCACCGAGGCGGAACTGGTCGCCTGCATCGTCGAACAAGAGGTAGAACTCCAACGCTGCCCCTACGACCTGGAGGACGGCAGGAAAAGCACGATCATCCGCGTTCAATACCAGGCGGTGGTCACGCTGCGCGCGGCACAGAGCGGCGCCATCATCGCCACCAGCGAGGTGATGACGGGCGGTCTCCCCCGGGAATGCGAGAAGCACGAAGAGTTCAAAGCGACCGAACTGACGCGCTACCGCGGCGGGGCGCGACCGAACGAGGCCATTGACGCATGGCTGAAAGCATACGTTGAACCATGAAAGCGCAAACACCGCCCAAAACGCCCGACCCGCGCCTCGGCGCCTTCCAACACACCTACCTGCCGCGGCCAGGAGCGCGCAAAGTGTTGGGCGGCGCGGCGATCTTCGCCCTGCTGCTCGCACTCGTGGCCTTCGCCACCGCCATCAACGCTTACGCCCGGCTGGATACGGACAGCAGCCGGTATCAGCGCGATAAAGTCACAATCTGGGGGGCGATTGGGGCGATCTCGCTCCCACTCGCCCTTGCCCACGCCTTCGGCTACCACATGCAAAGCAAATACCGCGTGGATGTATACGACAACGGCCTGGTGATCGTCACCTGGCGCGGGGAGACCCCCTTTCTGTGGCGCGAGATCACGGCTGTCAAGAAAGTGCCGATCTACGCGCAAGGCCGCTACGGTCGCAGGCCCATCAACTGGACGTTCACCCTCACCCGCCGGGACGGGGTGAAGGCCAGTTTCGGCGGGCTGATCGGCCTGGGCGTGTTGGAAAGCACCCTGCGGCGGAAAGCCGAGACGGCAGCGTTCTCCGAGAAGTAAGAAAAGAGGCAACGCAATGAACTCACAGAAATACAGATCCGGTTTGCCGTTTGCGCTGGCACTCCTGTTCCTGGGGATGGCGACGCTGTGTTGGGGAACGTCCGCCGTGCTGGGGGCCGCGGGGAACACCAACTGGCCCGCGACCGAAGGCGTGGTCCTGCGCGCCGAGGTCGAGGAGACCACGTACACACGCCGCGACAGCAACGGCGTCCACACATCCCGCACCGTCTACACCCCGAAGATCGAATACGGCTACACGGTGGACGGGCAGGATTACACCAATACCGCCATTGGCTCCGACGTGTCGGAGATCCGCTCCGGCATCTACGCAGGCCAATACGCGCCGGGCAACCCCATCACCGTCTACTATAACCCGAAGGATCCCTCCAAGGCGGTGCTGTCGCCGGGCCTGTCCTGGGGGGTGTTTGCGCCCTGCGGGTTGGGGTTGATTCTATCCGTGCTCGGCGGCGGTCTCGCTGTTCAGGAGCGGCGGAGACAGCGCCGAAATCGGGGAACAGCGAGCAACGCTGCCTGAAGAACCCTCTGGCCGTGGCGACTGCAACAGTAACCCTGCCCTGGGAAACCACCTTCACCGTCAGCGGCAAAACGGGCCACAGCCTCAGGGGCACTGGGAGACCATGCACCCAACGTTCGCGGTCATGGTGTACAATTTTCCCCCTCACTCGCGAGGTGGCGAGGAGTTCGGCCTCCCCCCGGGCCAAATCCCTTACTGTGGGATACATCTCAAAAAGGACGTAATTTATCCTGATTGCAGGGTACAATACAGGCAGGAACGGAACACCCGATGCGCGGCGAGAACTCCCCGAAATTGCAGACAAAAAACCGGCCCTGAAGCGTCTGGCCTGGTCGCTCTGGGGTGTTGGGATGGTCTTCGTTGCCGCCGCGTTGCTCTTGTTGTTCACCAACCGCAACGTTCCCACGCCGCCGCGCTGAGGGTTCCGCGGTGTGCAATTGCTGATCGCCCTCCCTATGCTGACTGCCAGAGTTTACCCTGAGCGCACCCAGGCGTCGCTATTCGGAGAAACACAGTACGATTTGTAGTATAATCCGCTCATGTTCAGGCCCCGGCCACCGGCGTCATCTCCCAACGCCATCGGCCATCTCCCCCACCGATTGAAATGAACAGCACGCCCCACCGAAACACCCTCGCGGCGCAGACCATCTCCCGTCTGGCCGCGCTCCTGGCGGCCATCGCGTTGACCCTCGCCGCCGCCGGGTTGATTCTGCTGTTCCTCAACCGCGCCACACCCAAACCCCAAACCTGGGGGTTTTGGGGCTTTCAATCGCTCAACGCCGTGCTCCTGGCGTTCACCGGGTACCTGATCGCCCGGCGCCACCCCGGCAACATGGTCGGCTGGATCATCCTGACGGCGGCTTTACTGGGGGCGTTGACCGGCCTGAGCGACGAGTACGCACTGTACGCCACCGCCACCCGCCCTGAGTGGCGGGACAGCGGGGTGTTCGCCGCCGGCCTCGGCCACTGGCTGTGGTTGCCCAGTTACGCGCTGGTGGCGATTCACCTGCCCTTGCGCTTTCCCGATGGGCGCTATCCCTCCCCGCGCTGGCGCATCGTCGGCTGGCTGGGGGGCATCTGGATGATTGTCGGAAGCGCCTGGCTCATCTTTTACCCCGGCCCGCTGACCAACAACACAAGCATCGAGAACCCTTTTGGCCTCGCCGCGCTGCACATGGACACGCTCTCCCCCGCAACTTACTACCTCCCCGCCCTACTCCCCGGCCAGATGTTGATGACTCTGGCCGCCTTCTCGATGATCCTGCGCTACCGCCATTCCAGTGAGAAAGTGCGCCAGCAAATCAAGTGGTTTGCCTTTGCCGCCGCGCTGCTGCCTTTCGCCGGCGCGCTGGGACGGCTCGACGGTGTGCTCCCCAACGTGCTGCTGTACCTGATCGTTTCCACCCTGCCGATCTCCATCACCATTGCCATCCTGCGCCATCGGCTTTACGACATTGACCTGCTGATCAACCGTACCCTGGTCTACGGCGCGCTGACGGTCAGCGTGGCTGCGCTGTACGCCCTCACCGTGGGCGGGTTGGGGCTGCTCCTCCGCTCTGAAGATAACTCCCTGCTCCCTCTGCTGGCGACCGGCCTGGCAGCGGTGCTCTTCCAACCTCTGCGGCAGCGTTTGCAGGGCGCGGTCAACCACCTGATGTACGGCGAGCGGGATGACCCGGCGGCGCTGCTCTCTCGCCTGGGCGAGCACCTGGAGAAGACCGGCTCGCCAGAAGCAGCCCTGGGCGGGATTGTGGAGACGGTCGCCCAGGCGCTCAAATTGCCCTACGCGGCGATTGAACTCGGTGATCCGGGCGCCATCGCCGTCTCCTACGGTCTGCCGGTGAACGCCATCCAGCGCATCCCCCTCATCTATCAGGGAGAAACGGTGGGGAAAATGCTGGTTGCAGAGCGCGCCCCGGGCGAAGCGTTCACGCCCAAAGACCGGCGTCTGCTGGAGACCATCGCCCGCCAGGCCGGGGCCGCAGCCCACGCCGCCCGCCTGACCGCCGACCTGCGCCGCGCTCGTCAGCAGTTGGTGGCGGCCCGCGAGGAAGAACGCCGCCGCATCCGCCGCGACCTGCACGACGGCCTCGGCCCCCAACTCGCCAGCCAGGCGCTCACCCTCACCGCCGCCCGCCGCCTCTACGCTCAAGACCCCCAGGCGGCGGATCGCCTGCTGGCGGAGGCCATCCAGCACGCGCAGGCGGCCACCGACGACATCCGCCGTCTGGTGCACGACCTGCGCCCACCTGCCCTGGACGGCCTCGGCCTGGCGGGGGCCATCCGTTCCCTGGCCCGCCGCTTTCAACGCAGCGGCCTGGAAATCATCACCCGCATCCCCGAAGACCTCGGCCCGCTGCCCGCAGCCGTGGAGACGGCCTGCTATTTCATCTGCCAGGAAGGTCTCAATAACGTGGTCCGCCACGCCGGGGCCTCACAGTGCGTCATCACGCTGGAAAAAGACGCCGACCATCTGCGCGTGACCATCCGCGATGACGGTTCCGGCATGGTATCGCCTCCTCGCCTCGGCATCGGGCTGACATCCATGCGCCGCCGGGCCGAGGAGATCGGCGGGTGGTTCGTCATCCACTCGCAGCCCGGCGATGGCACGCGGCTGGAGATCGGCCTGCCCCTGAAGACCGCGCCGG
>CAZZFZ010000038.1:0-11463 GCA_964653835.1 uncultured Anaerolineales bacterium | reverse complement strand
AAACTCACCGTTCTGCTGGTGGACGACCACCCCGTGTTCCGCTTTGGGATGCGCTCCCTGCTACTCTCGCTCCCCGAAGTGGGGTGCGTGTGCGAAGCCTCCAACGGGGAAGAGGCCATTGAACAGGCCCGGCAGGCGCACCCCGACGTCGTCCTGATGGACATCAACCTCCCCGGCATCAACGGCATCGAGGCCACCCGGCGCATCTTGGAGATCGCGCCGCAGGCCGGCGTGCTGATCGTCACCATGAGCGACGACGACACCGTCTTTGAAGCCTTGCAGGCCGGGGCGCGCGGTTACCTGCTCAAAGGGGCGACACCGGAGGAGACCATGGACGCCATCCACGCCGTCGCTCGCGGCGAGGCGATTTTCAGCCCGGCAGCCGCCGAACGGTTGATCGGCTTTTTTGGGCAGCGACCCGCGCCGGGGGCATCGCAGAAGTTCCCTGAACTCACCGAGCGTGAGACTGAAGTCCTTACGTTAATCGCCCAGGGCCTGACCAACGCCGCCATCGCCGAGAAGCTCTTCCTGGCCCCCAAGACGGTGCGCAATCATGTCTCGCGCATCTTCGCCAAGTTGCAAGTCGCCAACCGCGTCGAAGCGATTCGGCGCGCCCGGCAGGCAGGTTTACACATTAACGATTAATCTCGCACAGATACGGCTTTAAACCCCAGCCACACCCACACCCCCATCGCCAACGCGCCGATGGCCGCGGGCCCCCACATCCCGGCGTGGGCGGCACTGAGCACCGAACCGCCCCCCATCAGCGCATACCCCCACACCGCCAGATGATCCGCACCGGTCTGCAAAACGCGGGTTTTCCTGTTCGATAATAAATAGACGCCAACAATCACAAAGGTGGTCAGCCACCATCCCCAGAAGTTCTGCAGAGGGATGCCGAAATACGCGCCGGGTTGATCCCAAACCCAGTGGCCGCGCGCCACCATCACCGGATCCAGGGCCAAATCCCAGGCCACCATGACCAGCCCCGCCACCGCGGCCACGTGCACAGGGCGCATGCCATCCTCGCGGCTCATCAGGCGATCGGCCAGCACATAAGCCGGGTAAAGCATATAAAACCACACAATCGGGATCACATAGGGGACCAGCCCCAGGAAGAGCGGCCCAAAGCTGAGTGTGTAATGATAAGCCCCAAACACCCCTCCCGTCGCCACACCCACTGCCTCCACAGCCAGCGTCCCCAGCAGTGCCAGCAAAATCAGTTGCCCGGCCTGCCTGGCCCCCTCACGCTGCCAGGCGTGCGTCACGGCGAAGGCAAACGCCACCACCGGGTGGAGGAAGAAAGTCCACAACTGAAAAGGCAACCCGGCAAACAGGCGGAAATAAATATACGCCGTCAAAACGGCGTAGGCTCCAAAGAAAAACCTCATCAAACGAGATGTTTGCATGTTGCCTAATGTTGAGGGCCTTACTCTACAGGATGCAGAATCTCTCCCGCCATAAACGGATCGGGGTCTTTTTCAAACTCGCGCTTGCAGGCCGGGGTGCAAAACGCCACCACCGCGCCACGATAAACCGCCCAGGGTGTATCCTCGCTAAACTTAATCACACCCCCGCAAGCGACAGGGATCGCGTCCCCCTCGCGGGGGGCAGGAACATCCGCGCTCATTCTCGCTCCCCCTCCAGTTCTTCCAGCAACGCCAAATCCTGGCGTAGATTCTTAAAGCGCACAAACAAACTGACCAGATAAAGAGTCATCACCGAGAAGAAAACCGCATACCCGGCGATGAAGTATTTCACCGTATCCGTAGGGGCTTGTTGTAAAAACATTTCCGAGTACTCCTTTATGGAAACAAAAGACGGGAGGCGGCGGACTGCGGTCTGCTGTCCGCTACCCACTGTCCACCGTCTTTATGCCGAAACCTTCAAACGCAATTCTTCCACCTTCGCTGCCAGCTTGCCCATGCGCACGCGGTGCCAGAGCAAATCGGCGAAGAACACCGAAAAGGTGAACAGGCTGAAGAAGAAAGCCACCCGCATCTTGGGCGACATGTTAAACGAGCCCTCTGCCGAGGGATCGCTGCTGCCAATCACCACCGGGTGAATGGTGCGCAACATGCGAATTGAGATGAAGGTCAGGGGGACGGAGAGAAATCCGAGGATGGCATAAACCGCCCCAAAGCGCGCCCGGCGGTCGGGGTCTTCAATCCCCTGGCGCAACATGATGTAGGCTGCATAAATCAATTCGACGATCGTCGCCGTGGTCAGGCGCGGATCCCAGGTCCACCAGGTATTCCAGATCGGGCGCGCCCAGATCGAGCCCATGATGATGGCGACGAAGAAAAACACCAGGCTGATCTCCACCGCCGCCAGGCCGATGATATCGTATTTGCGCTCTCCCTTAACCAGGTAGGAGATCCCGGCGATCGCCGCCACCAGAAAGCCCAACATACCCACCCAGGCCGTGGCTACGTGAAAGTAAAACACCTTCTGCACCTGCCCCATGGTGCGCTCCATCGGCGCATAAACAAAGACCACGAGCACAGCAGCAACGAAGAAGATCGCTGTAAGAATATCCAACACATTCAACCAACGCGGTTTGGCTTCCATACCGATCACTCCTCTACAACGTAATCAAAGAACATAAATGCGATGGCCACAAAAATGACATCGTAAACCACCAGCAGGTTGATCCACACCTGCACTTCCTCCCAGGGGACCGATTGCAGTATCCCGCCGCTGGCCTTGACCGCGGCGATCAGCACCGGCAGCACCAGGGGGAAAAGCAGAATCGGGAGCAGGATATCGCGCGTGCGCGCCTGCACCGCCATCGTCGAGAGCAGGGTGCCCACCGCCACGTAGCCTACCGACCCCAGCAAGATCACCAGCAGCAGTCCGGGGCTGAAGAGATTGGTGTTGTACAACACACTGTACACCGGCAGCACCACCAGCTCAACGATCAGCATAAAGATCAGATTGCCGATGGCTTTGCCAAAATAGATCGCACTACGATCCACGGGGGCGAGCAGCAAGCCGTCCAGGCAACCTCGATCCTTCTCAGCGGCCATGGAGCGGTTCAGCCCTAGCGTACCGGCAAAGGCGAAAGTCACCCACAACACACCGGAGGTCACGCTGGCGCGGGCTTTAGCGTCCAGCTCCAGAGCGAAGTTGAAGATCAGGATCACTAGAAGGGCAAACACCAGCATGCCGGTGAGTAGCTCGCGGCTGCGCCATTCTGCGGCCAAGTCTTTCCACACCACCGCCCACATGGCGCGCCAGAAGTTCGCCGTCTGGGCGCGCAAACCCACCTGGGGGGTCTCTACACTCACAGAGAGTTGGTCATCCACGGCTGGCCTCCGCCTCGCTGACTGCCTGACGATAGAACGCTAGCAGATTGTTGGTGGTTTCCATCTCGGTGCGCTGCACCGAGGCGACAATTTTACCGCGCGAAAGCACATCGAAGCGCGAGGCCAGGTCGGCCGCGCGGGCGAGGTCATGCGAAGTCATCACCACCGTGCGGCCGCGGGCAGCCACCGCGCGCAGCACGTTATCCAGCATGGCGCAGGCGTCCTGATCCAGGCCGGTATGCGGCTCGTCAAAGAGCATCACCTCGGGATCGTGCAACACGGCGCGACCAATCGCCAGACGCTGCTGCATGCCGCGCGAAAACGTGCGCACAAGGTCATGGCGACGGTGCGCCAGGCCAACCATCTCCAACACTTCTAAAATGCGCTGCTCCATATCGTCAATCGCATACATACGCCCATAAAAGCGCAGGTTCTCCATCGCCGTCAGGTCACCGTAGAGCAACGGTTGATGGGAAACCACGCCCAGGCGCCGTCGCACCGCCGCAGCCTGGTCGGGCAGGCGGTAACCGGCAATGCGCACCTCGCCCAGCGCCGGGCGAGAGAGCGAGGCCAGAATGCGGAGGAAGGTGGTCTTGCCCGCGCCGTTAGGCCCTAACAAGGCCACAAACTCGCCGGCGGCGACATCGAAATCCATGCCGCGCAGCACGATTTTGGGGCCAAAGCGCTTGACCAGCTTACGAACCCGGATCATTGACTCAGGCCCCCTCATCCGCATCCAGCAGACTCTGCAAGCGGGCCTTCAACTCGCCGCGCCGTTGTTGGTAAGCAGCCTCGGGGATCTCCCCCGCCTTATAAAGATCATCCAGCGCCAGGATCGCGTCGATCAGATCATCCGCGCTATCGGCAACCGCCTCCTCCAGCGCTTCTTCCTCGTCAAATTCAACCTCTTCTCTCTGATTAGAGCGACGCCAGAGGTACACACCAACGCCGATCAAAGCCAGGCCAAACGCGCCCAGCCCTATCGCCAGGCTGCTGCCTGAACCTTCGCCACCAGCGATCCAGTCCGTGCCAGTCTTCGGCGCGCCCGAAAGAGTGAAGCGCAACGCATCCCCGGCCTTGAGGTTATCCGCCGTGTAGGTGGCATAAGACGTTCCTTGCAAATCGCGCGTGCCGCTGCTGACCAGTTGATCACTCTTCAGTTTAACCCCTTCCTGGGGCGCAATGACAATGGCTGCCATGGTGTCCAGCGGCAACGGCAGTTCAACATCCAGCTTTTTGCGGTCATACGGCATGGTGAAAGCGAAAGTGACCTCATAGGGAGTCTCTGAGGGGCGGATGGCCTCAATCCCAAAGCCGTTTTCGGCGTCAAAATACCGCAACATCATACTGTTTTGCACGCTCAGATTTTCTGCTCCGGGCGGAAGCTCGAACACCACCGCAAGATCCTCCCCTTCCGCGGGGACCACCGTCTGCTGCCCACGGTTGGAGAGTAACAACAGCATGACCACCTGTATAGAGTTATCCGCGTTGAAGTCGAAAAAGATGTGCGCCCTCTCAATCACCAACTGCGAGTGATCGCTGGTGGTTTCAAACACCTGAATCTCCAGCTTGGCCTCCGTGGAGTCGGCGGTGATCAGCGCCAGATCCGAGCCATAAGGCATCTGATCGTATTCGGTTGTGGCTACATAGACCAACCCTTCGCGCATGGGCAGATCGGAAAACACTACACGCCCATCCTCACCCAACGGCGCACTCTGGCTGAAAATTTCCTGCATGTTCTCGTAGGCGTACAATTTGACATCCGCACCTACGGGGATATCGCCGCCCGTTGGATTGACGACCACCACCTCGACGGTGCCAGTGCCAGAGGCGACATCTGCTTCTTGCGCTACAGGAGTTGCCTCCGCTTCCGTTTGTAGGGGTTCTGTTGCCTCCGGGGTGACTTCCGCCTCCGCGGGGGGAGCAGCCACCTCCTCCCCCACGGCAAACGACAACCGGCGAAGATACGCCGTTACTGCCCAGCGCTCATCCTCGCTCAACTGATCGGCAAAGGCGGGCATCTCACCGCCCCCCTGTGAGATCGCATCAAACAGCTCCGCCGCCGAAATCTGGCTCATATACGCCTGATCGCTGAAATCCACGGGCATGGCGCTCAAGGTGCTGGCATCCGGGCCATCGCCCTTGCCGCTTTCCCCGTGGCAAGCCGCGCAATTGGCGGCGTAAAGCGCTTCACCCTGTGCCAGCATCTCCGGGGTGACGCTCAACGAAAGCGCATAGGCGATCACGTCCCATCGCTGCGGCGCCGAGAGGCTGGCAAAGGGCGGCATATATCGCTCCAGGTTGCCGTTGGAGACCATAGCGAACCACTGAGCCGGGGTCGCCTGACGAGCGACCTCCGGGCTACCCAGGGCGGCCACGGGGTTAGGCAGTTTCCCCGCATCGGGGCCGTCACCCAGGCCGGTAGCGCCGTGACAGGGAGCACATTTCTCGGCGAAAATCGCTTCACCGTTCGCCGGGTCGGGCGGAACAGCAGGGAAGACCGGCTGCGCCGCCGTGGGAGTAACGCTTCGCGGCGTGGGCGGTTGATACCCCGGCGGCGGGGTGACATCCTCAGCAAAAGAAATACAACCCGCCAGCACCAACGCCAGCAGAGAGAGCAACACCACAAGAAACAGAGTCTTCGTAGATTTCATTATGCACACATCTCCGTGCTAGGCCGCCAGCGCTGTGCCGCACTTGGGGCAAAAGCGATCTGAAAGGGAAACCGCGCCGCCGCATTGCGGACAAAATCCTCCCGCTTTGCTCTCGCGGCTGCGTCGCCGCGCCGCCAGCAACGCTTCAATCGGATCATCCACATCAACGGCCACCGCGGCGGGGGCAGCGTCCAGGGCAGCCTGCAAGCGTTCACCGTAATTCACCTGTTGCGCGTGTTGATGCGCATCTAACTGACGCAGCACCGCCGCCCCGCGCTGCAACAACTGCTTCCGCATACCGGGATAATCTTCCTCGGGGATTTTCCCCAAAGCGTGGTCAAAATCCAGCTCTGCCAGCGCGTTGAGGATGCGATCGCGTTCGGCGAGCAACATGGAAAGTTCGTGCTCTTCCTGCGTGACAGCCTGCGCACGCCGATCCAACAACGGGCGGGCGATAAACAGGCCAGTCAGCAACATGAGGGTGAGAATCAAGAAAATTGAGCCAATGTCCATAAGGTTATTTCTCAGGGAGTACTCAGCAGCGGATCAATCAGCGATTTTATCTGCGCCAGCGAAGTGAACGGGCCGATCTGGGCGTGTTGTAACACCCCATCCTGATCAATGACGTAGGTTTCCGGAACGCCGCGAATGCGGAAGGCCTGTGAGATGCGCGTCCCCAGGTCGGCACCATTGGGATAGGTGATGTCGAATTTCTGCATATAAGCCCTGGCCGCTGGCTCAGTATCCACATAATTCACGCCCAGGAAGAGCACATCCCCGCGCGGCTGATAGATGCGCCAGGCAGCTTCCAGATCGGCAGCTTCTTGTTCGCAGGGCTTACACCACGATGCCCAAAAATTAACAACCAACACCTTGCCATGCAAATCGGCGGTGTGGATTTCTTCCCCATCAAAGGTGGTCAGGGTAAACTCCGGCGCCCGCTCGCCCGGCCGCGCCGGGCCTTCCTGCGAACGCAGCAAGCCCAACGCCAACACAACCAGCAAAATCAACAGCCCGCCCCAGGCGAGCCAACGCCCCCAGCGCGGACCGGTGGACGCTGGAAGCTCTTCCTGGTTTCCAACGTCGTTGTGAATTTCCGTCATGGACGCCTCCAACTTGTCTCAGAGATCAATAGAAAGCCGGCGAGAAAATCAATCGCCGCGTCGCCGTAGTTCCTCCTCCAGGCGTTGCAGGTAATCATCATCAATCGCCTCGTCAGGCGGCGGCGCGCCCTGAGGCTCAAGTTGCCGCCAGCTTTGGATGCCGCGGAACAACAAATACGCCCCGGCAAGGAACGCCGCTGGCGGGACAATATAGACCAGCCAGTTCAACCCCCGGCGCGGCGGTTCAGCCAGCACGCGATCGCCATACTGCTCGGCAAAGTATTGTTTGATCTCTTCTTCCGTCCACCCCTGGCTGAGTTGTTCACGAATCAGTGCTCGCCACTGCGCGCAGGCCTGCGTACCACAAACATCCAGAGGGACGTTTTCGCACACCGGGCAGTAGAGTTGCTTGGCGATGGCGTTAACCTGATCGTCCGTCACCGGCAACGGGGTTGGCTCCTGCGCCGCAGCGCGGCCAACCACGAGAATCGCTGTGAGCGCGAGGAAAAGCAAGGTAAACAGCGTTCGCTTCATCTTTGAGCCTCTCTTCCTTCCTGGCGCATCAATCCGCCGCCGCAGTGGCATGTTGACGTGAGCGCGCCGCAACTGGCTTTTTGCGCTCACGATCCGGCCAGGCCGTCACCAGCGTACCAATGACGAAAGCCAGCGAACCCAGCCACATCCACTGCACCAGCGGGTTGTGATAAACCTTGAAGGTGGCGCTGTTGGTGCTGATCTCCTCCCAATCTACCAACAACACGTAGAAATCATCCTCAAGGGTGCTGCGCACACCGGGGATGGTCATCGGCTGACCGGAGTCGTAGAAGAAATCGCGTCGCGGGTGAAGTTCACCCACCAGTTTGCCATCTTTGAACACGCTGACCACTGCGCGAGCCACGTTGCGACCATCGGCAGTATCAAACACCGCCAGGGAGTCGTAAGTCATAGTATAGGCACCCAGTTGCATCGATTCGCCCAATTGCAGCGTTCCCTGCGTTTCGGACTGGAACATCTCGATGCCGATGACCCCCAGGGCGAGCATAGCGATGCTCAGATGGATGAGATAGCCGCCATAGCGCCGTCGGTTGCGCCGGATCAGCTCCATCAGCGCGGCGCCCAGGCTCTCGCCGTGGCGCTTCATGCGGGCGCGCACCCCGCGCTGGTATTCATACACCGTCACGGTGACCACCAGCGCCACAAGGAAGATACCCAACAAGGCGTAGATGTTGGTGATGCCGTTGATCAGGCTGATTGCCAGCACAACCAGCGAGACCAGGCCAGGTTTCCACAGCGCCCGCCCCAGCGTCTTCACCGTGGAGTGCCCCCAGGCCGAGAGCGGAGCCACTGCCATCAGCAACAACAACGCGGCGAACAACGGGCCGGTCGCCCGCTCGTAGAACGGAGGGCCAACTGTCACCTTCTGACCGGTGACCAGCTCAGAGATCAGGGGGAAAATCACCCCCCAGAAGCAGACCACTAGAATCCCCATGAAGAGCAGGTTGTTGAGCAGGAACAGCGCCTCGCGCGAGAGCAAAGAGGTCATCTGCGCTTGAGCTTTGAGGTCGTTCCAGCGATGGAGCAAAAGGGCCATCGAGGTGATGAACGTCAGCCCAATGAAGGCGAAGAACAGCGGGCCGATGGCGCTTTGGGCAAAAGCATGTACCGAGGATAGCACACCAGAGCGGGTCAGGAAGGTGCCGAAGATCACCAGCGCGTAGGTGAGGATAATCAGCACCATGTTCCATTGTTTGAGCATGCCGCGCTTTTCCTGGATCATGACCGAGTGCAGAAAGGCTGTGCCGGTCAGCCAGGGCATGAAGGCGGCGATTTCCACCGGGTCCCAGCCCCAGTAGCCGCCCCAGCCCAGGACGTCATAGGCCCAGCGGCCGCCCAGCACCAACCCCAGGGAGAGGAACAACCACGCCCACAACGTCCAACGGCGGGTGATGCGGATCCAGCGGTCATCGGTGCGGCCGGTGATCAAGGCTGCGATAGCAAAGGCATAAGGAATGACGAAAGAGACAAAGCCGAGATAAAGCATCGGCGGGTGAATAATCATCCCGGGATGGCGCAACAAGGGGTTCAACCCCTGGCCATCGGTAGGGGAGAAAAGACGCGCGCCGGCGGGGCGCAACAGCTTTTCAACCACCTGGCCACTGGGAAGCTGCCATAAGCGGGCGAATGGATCCTCCACAAACAAGGCCAAACCCACAAAGAAAGCCAGCGTGATCAGGGAAACCACGATCACCCAGGGCAGAAATTCGCGGTCGCGATCCCACTTACGCAAAGTAACCGCCGAGGCGAACGCCGACATCAACCACGACCAGAACACCAGCGAGCCTGCCTGCCCTCCCCACAACGCGGTGACCTTCAGGTAAAGCGGCATTGCCCGGCTGGTCACATTGGAGACATATGCAACTTCAAAGTGGTTAGTGGTGAGCAGGTAAATGATGGTCAACGCCGAGAGCGTGAGCAAAGGAAAGGTCAGCAGCATAGCGCTGCGGGCGCTTTCCACCCAGGCGGGTTTACCCATGCGCTCGCCGTACAACGCCGCCACGACGCCGTACAACGAAACCAGGAAGACGGTCAACAGGGCGCCAAAACCGAGATTTGCGATCATAGGGTCTCTCTTCCTCAAGAGCGGCGGATGCCAGTCCGCCGTAACTTACGAATAAAAATCAATCAGCCCTCAGCCTGTTGGGGAACAGCTTCTTCGTACTTGGTGGGGCACTTGAGCAACAATTCATCAGCGTAGAAGACGCCATCTTCGCCCAAACGGCCGGTCATAATCGCCTGAGCCTCGTTTTTCAACAGATCAGGCACCGGGCCATTATAGACCACCTGAATGCGGGCACGGTTGGGATCTGCGACTGCCGCGCGCAGGGCCGCAGCCAGACCACCTTCAGCGTCGATATCAGTGTTGTCACCAGGGACGTGGGCGACGACGAATTTCAACGTCAGCGTCTCTGGGTCGTATTCAATCGTATCGCCGATCACCGCGCCCGAGACACGCAGATCGCGCCCCATCACTTCCGATCCTTTGGTGACCACCTCTTCCACGGTGAGAAAGTATTGCGCGTTGGCCTGCGTAGAGGAGGCGATCAAATAGATCACCGCCGCCACAATCAACAATCCCCCCAGAACAAATTTCATGCGATTACGGGAACCAGACTGCATAACAGGAAGATCTTCCATAGTTCTCTCCTAAACATCAGAAACGAACCTAGTACCTGGTGTAAATTTTGTCACAAAGAGATTAGAGCTTCATAAATTATCGAGGATAATCCGATTAAAAAATGTGGGCTTACCCAGTTTCCGAGGATTCAGCGAAAAACACTGTTTCGCACGGTCTTCGCGTAACCAGCGGTGAAGAGGTTCCACAGCCAGTTGCCAGAACAATTCGGAACGCATATGCCGAGTAAGCCCAACAGCTTCAATCTTTTCGCAGGCGGCTTCCGCACGCGCGGCAGAAGCGGTCCCCCGCGCCAGCACGCTTGCCGCATTGATGGCAGTAAACGCCACTCTCATCCGATGACGTCGCGGCTGCGGGACGCGGCTTGCGTCGCCGCCGGGAACCCGACTTCTTAGAAACATCTCCCTGGCCAGTGCGCCAGTACCAGTAAATCCCACCGACGACCAGCAACACGCCCAGCCCGCCCAGCGCCCAGGGGAGAACCTCCGTGCTGGCAATCTGACGCTGGCTTTCAGGGCTGCTATCGCTTATCGGCGCCCCAGGCTGCACGGTGAACCCCTCCACACTGAGGGTATCCGTCGTCTTGGTGTAATCCACCACAACCGAAACTTCATCACCCGCTCGCGGCGCGCCGATCTCCATGACGTAATACTGCAGTCCATCGCTTCCCGTGGTAATGTTGCCCAGCGCCGGCTCCACACTCAGGTTGGTCGCCCCCAGCGGCTGCTGAACCTGTATCAGCATGGCGTCAATATCATAGTCGCTCACCCAGTTAAACTCATAGTGACGGTTTGCCGTGCTGCGATCCAACCCTGGATCGTAATACTCAATCTGAATCTCCGGCGAAGTGGCCGTCACCGTAATCATCTCCCATTGATCCTGCACCTGGCGCGTATACATGGCGTTGAGCAGCGCGCCATCCGGCTGACGCACGGCAACGGCATTTGGCTCACCCACCCCGGCAGGGATGCGAAAAGCCACCTCGGTCGGCAGGCTGACTTCAGAGGGAAGTTGCGCCTTCATGATGACCAGCATTTCCGGGCGGTCGTATTCCGGCCACAAATCTACCTGCAATGTCACAAACCGAATAGATGTTTGCGCCTGCACACCAAACGGCAGCATGAGTGCTATTAACAGGATGAGATACCAAAATCGCTTCTTCATGGTTTCCTCACTTATCCACTAAAATCTCTTTACATAAAGAA